>DATNQI010000001.1 GCA_036704125.1 Pantanalinema sp.
CTGCCAGGCCCGGTAGACGTACTCGGCGCTCTTCAGCGCGACGTAGCGGTCCATGAGGAACGGGTTGTGCATCGCCTCGGTCATCATGCCGAGGAGCTGGATCTCCTGCCCGGTGACCTGCGCCACCACGTCCGCCATCACGTCGTAGGCGTGGCTGAAGAAGATGTCGCCCTGCTTGTGCTTGGTGGGCGGCATGTACTTGGTGGGCGACTCCGGGAACAGGGTGCGGACCAGGAGCGCCTGCGCGATCTCGCGGGCGACGGTGTCCTCGCGGGCCGGGTCGATCTCGAAGCTGTGTCCCAGCCCCAGCAGCCGGTCGGGCAGGCCGGCTCGGCGGGCGAAGGACTGGTTCACGAACTGGGAGGCCACCACCGTGTGGGCCGCCTCGTCGGCGTCGGCGGTGGTGATGTAGTTGTCCTCGCCGGTGTTGATGACCACGTCGGCCAGGGCGCAGATGCGCCGGGAGAAGTGCTGGTCGCACAGCGTCCGCTTCATGTTGATGTCGCGGAACAGGATGCCGTACATGGCGTCGTTGAGCAGCATGTCGAGGCCGTTCTGGGCCGCGAGCACCGAGATCTCGGGCATGCACAGGCCCGAGGCGTAGTTGGTCAGCATGATGTAGCGCCCGAGCTCCTCGCCGACCGCGTCGAGGGCCTCGCGCATCAGCTTGAAGTTGGCGCCGGTGGCGTAGGTGCCACCGGTGCCCTCGGTGGTGGTGCCGTGGGGCACGAAGTCGATCAGGGACTGACCGGTGGAGCGGATGACCGCGATGATGTCGGCGCCGGCGCGGGCGGCCGCCACCGCCTGGGGCACGTCCTCGAAGATGTTGCCCGTGGCGACGATCAGGTACTTCCAGGGCTTGGCTCCCATGCCGTGGCGCTCGCGCCGGTTGACGCGGCGCTCGCGACGCTCGGCCAAGAGGGCATCGAGCAGGTCCTTGGCCTTGGCGTCGGTCCAGGCCTCGACCTCGCGCGGGTCGAGCGGCGCGGTGAAGTCGACCTCGCCCTTGGCGATCGCGACGGCGGCCTCCTGCGGCGAGAGGCCGGTCTGGAGGCAGGCGAAGCCGAGCCAGTAGCTCGCGCCGCGCGCAAGCAGCCCCTGCGCGTTGAGCGCCTCGACCGCGCGGTTGGGCCAGGGCACCTCGTCCTCATCGACCCCGTCCACGCCGAACAGGCGCAGCACCGCGCGCTCCGTGCTCAGCGTGGAGTGCGTGCCGAAGTAGTCCAGCATCGGCTTGGCGATGCGCTGGGCGAGCTCGCGCGCATAGGCGACTTTCTGCGTGTCGATGGCGATATGCACCGGAAATGACCCCCTTTTTTGCTAGAGAATGGCGGCGGCGCGGTCGAAGACCACGTCGAAGACGGGAACGGGCGCGAGGCGCTCGCGCATCATGGAGAGGAACGTCTCGGGCGAGACGCTGGCCCCGAAGGGGCTGGTGGGATTGACCGTGACGGCCACGAGCCTCACCGGGCGAGAAGCGAAGAAGCGGGTCCCGCGCGCCTCGAGCCTGTCGAAGGTGTCGCTCGAGAGCAAAAGGTGGGTGCCGTCGGGCACCACCACGTCGAGCCCCTCGCGCCGGCCCTCGACGAGCTTCCGTGCGACCCCCTCGGTCAGCGCACCCGTCAGCGACAGGCACCGCGCGTCCGCGTCGAGCCACCGCAGCAGGGTCTCCCCCTGCTCGATGACGGTCCTGGCCGGCCAGGCGACAAACTCCCCCGAGCGCTTCAGGGCGCCGGTCCGGGCGGGCAGGTCCGCGTAGGGCGAGGCGGGAAGGCTCAGCCAGCGGGTCTGGAGCACGGTGTGGCGCGCAACCTCCTCGGGGTCCTCGCTGAGCGAGAGGCCCGTGGAGAGGACCACCCCCTCGGCGACCTCGCTCGAGGCCGAGGCCCGGCGGTCGATGGCGCCGTCAACGAAGACCTGCTTGGCCCCGTGCGCGCGCAGGAGCTTGATGAGGGCCACCGTGTCCTGGACCGTGACGGGTCCGGCCACCTCGACCTGCCCCGAACCGAGGACCTCGTAGAGGCCCACCGGGCCGATGGCCGTGCGGAAAGGGGTGCTTGCGATCTCGCGCAGGCGCGCGTCCGATCGCCTGGCCGAAAGCTGCGCGGTCGCGACCAGGGTGCCCGGCGGCGGCGAGATGCGCGGCTTGGGACGGTCGGTGACGGCGTCGATGTCCTCGCCGTCGCGGCCGACCGAGGTCAGGCCCATGCGCACCCCGAGCGCCTCGTAGCGCGCGACGAGGTGGTTGAGGCACGTGGTCTTGCCGGCGTTCTTGGCGGTGCCGACGATGGCGAGGGTCGCGTGCGGGCGACAGAGGTCGAAGAGGGTCATGGCGAAGAGCGGCCTTGTCGGAAGCGAATCAGGGCGGGGCGCAAGCCTCGATCGTATCACAGTCGGGCGGATCTAGCCTATGGCGGCCAGCGACGCGCAGGGCACGAGGCATCGGACGCTTTCAAGGTGACTCGCCGCGCGGGGGTGTGCTATATCCGACCCCGATGGTCGCGCATGCCTGAGGAAAGGCGGTGTCAGTTGAACAAGGACGATCTGGTGCAGGTGGTCTCGGACAAGGCCAACTCGTCGCGCAAGACCGCGGAGGCGGTGGTCAACGCGGCCCTGGAGGCGATCGGCGAGGCGCTGATCAAAGGCGAGAAGGTCACCATCATCGGGTTCGGCACCTTCGCGGTGAAGGAGCGCGCGGCGCGCGAGGGGCGCAACCCCCGCACGGGCGAGACGATCAAGATCCCGGCCCGGCGCTCGCCTGCCTTCCTGCCTGGCAAGGCGCTCAAGGACAGAATTGAAGGCTGAGGCGGAGGTGGTAAACTGGTAAGTTGTCCCCGATCCGCCTCTTGAAGGAACCTCCATGCAAGCCACCACCGACCTGGAAACCAGCTTCTACGGCCTCCCGCGCGAGCAGTGCGACTACGCCAGCGCTCGCGCGGCGATCTTCGGAACCCCCTTCGAGGGGGCCGTCTCCTACGGCTCGGGCACCTCGAGGGGGCCGAGCGCCGTGCTCGAGGCCTCGCAGCAGGTGGAGCTCTTCGACCACGAGGCGGGCTGGAGCCCCTGCGAGGTCGGGATCGCCACCCTCGAGCCCGAGACGCTCGACACCCCGCTCGCCTCCTTCGAGGCGGTCAAGGCGACCATCGACCGGATCCTGCCCGGGCTGCTCGCCGACGGCAAGTTCCCGGTCCTCATCGGCGGCGACCACTCGGTGATGCCGCCCGTCATCCCCCACTACCTGGGCAAGTATCCCGAGCTCGGGGTGTTCCAGATCGACGCGCACGCCGATCTGCGCGACCAGTACGACGACAACCCCAACTCGCACGCGTGCGCCATCCGCCGCGCGCACGACCATCCGATCGTCCACTCGGTGGGCGTGGGCATCCGCAACATCTCGGCCGAGGAGTGGGACTGGTACAAGGATCAGACCAACATCACCATGGTCTGGGGCGGCAGCCGGATGGTCTCCGAGGGGGACTGGAAGAGCGAGGTCCGTGCCGCCATCGCGAAGCTGCCCCGGCACGTCTACCTCACCATCGACGTGGACGGCCTGGACCCCTCGATCATGCCGAGCACCGGCACCCCCGAGCCCGGCGGCCTGAGCTGGCAGCAGACCTGCTTCGCCCTCCAGGAGCTGTTCGCCACCAGGACCGTCGTCGGCATGGACGTCAACGAGCTCGCGCCCATCGAGACCCTGCACGGCCCCGACTTCCTGGTCGCCAAGCTGATCTACAAGGCGATCGGCTACAAGTTCGCGAAGAGCTAGCGGCAGAGCGTCTAACAAAGCTGTTCCTTCAAGCCGCCCACGGCGGCCAAAGGCCGTAACATGCCTGGTTTTGTTGGATGCTCTTAGTTCCGCGCGGGCGGCAACGCCCCACGCGAAGCCGGGCCCGTCGTGGCCCGGCTTCGCACGTCGCGCAGGGCCTCGGCGAAGTCCTCGCCCACGATCACGGTGAAGTCGGTGGTGACGTCTCCCAGGCTGCCGCTGACCTGCTTGCCCGAGATGCCCAGGGTCTGGGCGATGGGGCCGATGAGCGCCTCCTCACCGCGCTGCGGGGCGATCTCGGTCTCGGAGAGGCCCTTTCGCCGGGAGGTTCCCACCACCCAGACCGTCCAGCCGTCCTGCCTGAGCAGGTGGGCCGCCTCGTTGGCCAGACCCGTGCGACGCGTGCCGTTCAGGACCGAGATCCGGGTGTCGGCCTTGACCTCGGGGGCGATGAGCGCACCCTGCGCGGCAGGCCCCGGCGCCTCGTCGGTGAGGGTACGCCTGGCGAGCGCGCGCGCGGCGCGCTCGTCGGGCAGCCAGAAGCTCGCCTCGAAGCGATCGCCCGAGAAGGCGCCCGGCACCATGGCCATGTGCAGGTCCGTCGACTGGAGCCCCCTGGCCCACATGGCGTAGCGCAGGATCTGGTCGAATGGCAAGTCGGTCTCGACGCTCTGGTAGGCCACCTCGACCAGCTGGGGAAGCTTGGCGAGGCTCGCGGGCTGCAGCAGCTTGTCGAGCAGCGCCTGAACGAAGACCTGCTGGCGCTGGACCCGGCCGATGTCGCCGTTCACGTCGTGGCGAAAGCGGACGTACTGCTCGGCCGCGGCCCCGTCGAGGACCTGGCGGCCCTTCTTGAGGGCGATCGTGAGGCCGGCCGCGCGATCCCGGTAGCGCATGTTCTTCTCGACGTCGAGCTCGATCCCGCCCAGGAGGTCCACCATCTCGCTCAGCGCCTCCAGCCTGAGGCGCACGTAGTGATCGATCGGAACGTCCAGGAAGCGCGAAACCGTGTCCACGGCAAGCTCGGGCCCGCCGTAGGCGAAGGCCGCGTTGATCTTGTCGAAGCCCTGGCGCCCCGGGATCGAGACCCGGGTGTCGCGCGGAACGCTCAAAAGCTGGATGCAACGGTGAACGGGGTCGAGCGAGGCGACGATCAGGGTGTCGGATCGCACCGGGGCCGCATCGTCGCGCCGGCGCCCGGTGAAGCCCGCATCGCTGCCGATGAGCAGGACGTTGGTGCGCGCGAAGGAGTCGCCTCGCACCGCGGCAGGCAGCTGCGAGAGGGCCTCGACCGGCGACGCGCCGCCGGGAACGAGGCTCGCCTGACGCACCTGCAGGCCCGTGATGGCCCCGGCGCCGAAGGCGATCCCCATCGACACGGCCAAGAGGGCGATCCAGCCCCAGGGCCTGCGGCGAGGAGCGACCGGGCGTCGGCCGGGGTTCGGCGCGGCGGGAGGACGTGCACTCATGCCCCCAGTCTAGCAAACCCCCGTCCAGCACTTCAAGGCGCTCGGGCAAGGGATCCGAGCGACGCTTGCACGCGCGCCTGAACGGGGCTAGCATAGATCCATGCGAAACCTCGCCGCGATCGCTCTTACCGGCTCCATCCTGCTCGCCTCGGGCCCGGCCCTCGCCGCCGACCCGACGCCCGGCCACGGTGCGCTCACCACTTCCCTTCCGCTCAAGGTCGAGCCCCTTGCCCCCGAGGGCGCCTTCTGGTCGCTGGCCCTGCCCGGCGCCGGCCAGTTCTACCAGGGCGATCACCTGCGCGGGGCCACCTATCTCGGGGCGACCGTCGGCTCCACGGCGCTCGTCACCGGCCTGCAGGTCGCGTTTTACAACGCGCTGGCCCCCGGCATTTTCTGGTCGGGGGAGCAGAGTGCCGTCGTCTTCGTGGAAAGCCTCGTCGCCAGCTGGCTCGTCGTGGGGGGAATCAGCGCCTACGACGCCTACCACTCCATCCTCGCCAAGCAGCCTGCCGCGCCCGTGGCCACCACCCTTCCTGCGGTCGCGCCGAGCGATCCCGTCCCTTCCCCTGCGCCGGCCGCCCAAGTTCAGGCCGCCGCGCCGACGCCTCCCCCCGTCGCACAGACGCCCGCCCCCGACGCGGAGGCGATCATCATGGAGAGCTATCGCCTGGCCGATGGCGGCGACCACTGGCAGGCGGTCACCCAGTTGCAGTCGATCTCGGACCCCGCGTGGCTGCCGAAGGCCCGGACCCTGCTTTCCGCATGGGGCGACGCCGCGGGCGCGCAGGGCCTCGCCACCGCTCGCGAGAAGCTCGCGCGAGGCGATCGCGCCGCGGCCCGAGCCGCGCTCGATCGCCTCGAAAAGTTGCCTCTCAAGCCCACCCTGCGCCAGCAAGTCCTTGCCCTTCGCCGAGAGCTCGGCGATCGTCCCTGAGCCCACCCTTTCCGGAGGACCGCCCATGCGTGCCCGAATCCTGACCCTCGCCGTCGCATGCACCTGCCTGCTGGCCCCTGCCGCCGGCGCCGATCCCGCCAAGCCCGCGGCCGAGGCCGAGGTGACGGGCGTGGTGCTCGACGCCCGCGGCCTCAACTACGAACCGCGCATGTCCCCTCGCTTCTTCGACGACAGCGCCCACGACCTGCTCGAAGGCATCCCCTTCGATCCCGACAAGGTGTTGAACGACGGGCTCGCGCGCTGGGCGCGGGCCTACGACCCCGCCCAGCCCAACGCGCGCACCGGCAAGAACCCGCTCGTGATCAAGCCGATGCGGATCGAGGTGGGCGATCGCCTCGTGATCTCGGGCGCGGACGCGGCCAAGCTCAAGGCCGCCAACGCCAGGGACAGGATCCTCGAGCGCATGCGGATCCTCATCGTCTACTGAACAGGCGCCAGCAGAAAGGGCAGCCCCACGCGGGGCTGCCCTTTTCCGTTCGATTCGAGGGGTTCTTGCGCTAGGGCATCCGCAGGCCGTAGAGGCCGGCCGTGACGCGCTTGCCGGAGGAGTCGACCGACGTCACCTTGAGGTAGTAGGTGGCGCCCGGGGCGAGCCCCGGCAGGGTCAGGGCGTGGCTGGTCGCCATCGCGGTACTCCGCACGTTCTGCCAGTAGCCCATGAAGTAGGTGCTGCTGCTGGTGTAGTCGATGCGGGAGTCGGCCTCCACGCTGGTGGTCCAGCCGATGGTCGCGCTGTTGCGGGTCAGGCCCTTGAGCGCCACGTTCGAGATGGTGAGCTCGGTCGTCGAGCTCGGGGTCTGGACGTTGGCGACGTTGGACATGCCCGACGCGTTGCCTGCCGCGTCGTAGGCCTCCACGGTGTAGGCGTAGCCGGTGCCGGGCGAGAGGCCCGAGTCGGCGTAGCCGGTCGAGGCGGTCGTCGCGATCAGCTGGCCGTTTCGGTAGAGGCGGTAGAGCGCCACCCCCACGTTGTCGCTCGCGGCGTTCCACTCGAGCTGCACCTGGGTGGTCGAGGCGGCCAGGGCCTTGATCCCCGTGGGGACGCTCGGCGACTGGGTGTCACCGCCGCCCGCCCCGGTCCCGGGCTCGGGAGCCGGCGTGGGGGCCGTGCCGCCGACCGCCGCCAGGGCCTTGAAGGCATTGAGGCGCTTGACCGCGCTGTTGCCGAAGCCGGTCGCCGGATCCCCCGTGGAGGTCAGGGCGTCGCGCAGCTCCTGAACCGACATGGCAGGATTCTTGGCGAGTAACAGGGCTGCGGCCGCGGCGACGTGCGGGGAGGCCATGCTCGTGCCCGAGTGCTTCTTGTAGGTCTGCTCGGTGCTCGAGAGGATGTCCACGCCGGGGGCGGCGATGTCCACGTAGCTGCCGTAGTTGGAGAAGGAGGCCCGCTTGTCGGACTGATCGCTCGCGCCGACCGCCAGGGCGTTCGGATACGCGGCCGGGTAGTCGGGGGTCGAGGTGCCGTCGTTGCCGGCGGCGACCACGCACAGCGTTCCCTTGGCGGTCACCTGGTCCACGGCGTCCTTCATGGCGCTCGACTGCTGGGGGCCGCCGAGCGACAGGTTGATGACGCGGGCCCCCAGCTCGTTGGCCTTCAGGATGCCCTTCACGATGGCGTTGGTGTCACCCGAGCCGTCCGAGCCCAGCACCTTGATGGCGAGGACCTTGGTCTTGTAGGCGAGGCCCGCCACGCCGACGCCGTTGTCGGCGACCGCCGCGATGGTGCCGGCCACGTGCGAGCCGTGGCCCTGATCGTCCATGGGATCGCTGTCGCTGTTGCCGAAGTCGGGCCCCTTGATGACCTGACCCTTGAGGTCGGGGTGGTTGTAGTCGACGCCGGTGTCGACCACCGCGACCACCACGTTGGGATCGCCCGCGGTCACGTCCCAGGCCTGCTGGGCCTGGACCTTGGTGAGCCCCCACAGCTGGCCGAGCATGGGATCGTTGACGGTGGAGGCGGCCTTGAAATCGGTTGCATGGTAGATGTAGTTGGGTTCGGCGTACACGACGCCGGGGTCTCGCCGCAGCTTGGCGACCGTCTCGCCGACGCTCGAGCCCGCGGGCACCGCGTAGAGCCCGGCGTTGCCGAGGCCCTCGATGGCCTGCACCATCCGCATGCCCTGGACCGAGCGAACGCGCTGGCCCTGCTTCAGCTTAACGATCACCCGGTCGGCGGCATACTCGGCCCCCGCCTCGGCCGGGGGATTGAGCCAGGTCACATCGGGCGGCACGGCACCCGCGACCTGGGTGCCGGGCGGCAAGGCGGCGCAGCCGGCGAGGCCACAGAGCGCGAGGGTCGCCGACAAGCGGCGAAAGGCGCGGGGATCAAATCGCATCGATAGAGGCTCCTTTTGTTCGGTATCGGGGAGCAAAAGCGTCCCCCTACCGCGGCTTACCCGTGGCCCGAGGGCGGAACACCGCTCGAACTGGGGTTTTGAGCCTCCTCGATTCTAGTGAGCAAAGGTGCCGGGCGGATTTCGAGGAAGTATGCGATTTGTTAAACGCGGGCTAAAAACAGCCTATCGGAGGTCCTTCGCGCGCTGATCGACCAAGCGCAGGGCGAGCTCCCATGCCGCCTTCAGGCTGGCATGGCTCGCCTCGCCGGTACCTGCGAGCTCGAAGGCCGTGCCGTGGTCCACCGACGTCCGCACGAAGGGCAGGCCCACCGTGACGTTCACCCCCCGATCGAACCCGTGCATCTTGAGCGGGATGTGACCCTGGTCGTGGTACATGCACACGATCACCTGGAACTCGCCGCGAAGCGCCCGGTAGAAGACGGTGTCGGGGGGCAGGGGGCCGACCACCTTGTGGCCGCGCGCCTGGGCGGCAAGCACGGCGGGCTGGATCGTCTCGAGCTCCTCTCGGCCGAAGCGCCCGGCCTCGCCCGCATGGGGGTTCAGGCCGCAGACGGCGATGGTGCCGTCCGGATCGCCCAGGAGGCGCAGGCTCTGGGCGGCAAGCGCGATGGTTTCCTCGATCCGCTCGCGGGTGAGGCAGGCGGTGACCTCGCTGAACGGCACGTGGGCCGTCACGTGGATGGCCCTGAGCGGCTCGACCACCAGGAGCATCCCGAAGCTCGACGAGCGCCCCACCTGGGCGAAGAACTCGGTGTGGCCGATGAACGACGGCCGCGTCAGCTGGATCGCCTCCTTGGAGATGGGACCGGTGACCACTCCGCTCAGGGCCCCTGAGGCCAGGTGAGGGGCCACCGCCTCCAGCACGGCGTAGGCGTAGGCGCCGCTCTCGCGCCTCACCGCTCCGAGGGTGGGCAGCTCGCGAGCCGGCCAGGCCACCTCGACGAGGCCGATGGCGCCGGGCGCGAGCGAACCGGCCGCTTCGGGGCCCGCAAGCGGGGTCAGCTCGAGCGAAAGGCCGAGCGAGTCGGCCGCTCGGGCCAGGAGGCGCCGGTCGCCGAACACCACCGGCCTTTCCCCCGCCGGCAGGTCCGTCAGAAAGCGAGCGGCGATCTCGGGGCCGATGCCCGAGGGGTCACCGGGGGTCAGGGCGATGGGAAGGGGGGTCATGGGGCCTCCTAGGGGACGAACTTGTAGCCCGCTCCGCGGACCGAGAGGAAGTGGCGCGGCTGAGCGGGATCCGCCTCGAAGGCGCGGCGCAGGCGCATGATGAAGTTGTCCACGGTCCGGGTCGAGGCGGGCCCCGACCAGCCCCAGGCCCCCTCGAGCAGCTGCTCGCGCGAGAGGACCTTGCCCGGGTGATCGCGGAAGATGCGCAGGAGCTGGAACTCGATGGGCGTGAGCTTGAGGACCTTGCCGTCCCGGGACGCCTCGAAGCGCTCGAAGTCCACCCGGGCGGTGCCGAACTCGAGAAAGGCGGTTTGCGGAGCGCCCGACGCGCTCGCCTGCTGCCAGCTCGCCCGGCGCAGGAGGGTCTCGACGCGCGCCAGCAGCTCCTCGAGGTTGAAGGGCTTGGTCACGTAGTCGTCGGCCCCGATGCGCAGGCCCTCGATCTTCTCGAGGGGCTGGCTGCGCGCCGTCAGCATCAGCACCGGGGTGATGTTGCCCGACCGGCGCAGCCCCCGGCACAGGTCGAGCCCGCTCATCCCGGGCAGCATGAGATCGAGGATGATCAGGTCGAAGGCGCCTTGCTCGTCGATGAGCAGGCGCTTGGCCTCCATCCCGTCCTTGACGAGGGTGACGGCATGGCCCTCGATCTCCAGGTTGAACTTGAGGCCGTTGGCGATGTGGGCCTCGTCCTCGACGATCAGGATCTCAGACATCTGCGCCTCCCGGTAGCTGAACGACGAACGTGGTGCCCATCCCCTCGCCCTCGCTCTCGGCGCGGATCCGGCCGCCAAGCAGGTGCAGGGTCTCGCGCACGATGTAGAGCCCCAGGCCCGTGCCGGGGCGGGTCCGCGTCAGCTCGGATCCCACCCGGTAGAAGCGCTGGAAGACCCGCTTGAGGTCCTTCGGGGCGAGGCCCACGCCCCGGTCCCGCACGACGACCTCGGCACCGCCCGCCTCGAGGCCCCTGATCGCCACCTCGACCTGGACCGCTTGGCCCGAGTACTTCACGGCGTTGTCCAGGAGGTTCAGGAAGACCATGTGCAGGCCGGCGCGCTCCGCGCGCACCTCGGCGTCGGCGCCATCGACGCGGACCGCGGCCGGCGCGAGGCCGTAGCGATCGCGGATGGTGCCGGCCACCTCGTCGAGCAGCGGCTTGAGCGCGATCGCCTCGAGGGAGATCGCCTGGCGCCGCTCGAGGCGCGCGGCGGCGAGAACGTGATCGAGCAGGAGGCTGAGGCGCTCCACGTCCTCGAGCATGACCGCATGGAATGCCTGAGCTTGCTCGGGCGAGGCCTTGCCGCGCTGCAGGGTCTGGAGGTGCAGCTTGAGGGAGGTCAGGGGGGTCTTGAGCTCGTGGGTGACGCTGTCGATGAAGTTCTGCTGGGCGCGGTTGAGCCGGATCTGCTTGATGAGGCTGATCAGGAAGAAGATGAGGCCGACGAGCACCCCGGCGAAGAGCACGCACCCGACCGCGAGGATGATCCACCGCCCGGACCCGCTCGCGCCGTGGGCGTCGCTCAGGGCCCGGATGTGCATGTAGTCCGTGACGATCACCACGTTCCAGAGGGTGACGAGCGCCAGGCAGATGGCGATGAGGATGCTGCCCCAGATGATGGGGGGGGCGATCGAGGCGGGCTTCTGGCGAGTCATGGGGGCATTGTCTCATGCAAGCGCGGGGCGCGTCACCCGACGCGCCCCGCGATGATACCGGCACCGGCTCCAGCGCCGCGCTACCAGACCACGTTCCAGACCAGGCGGCAGCGCTCGAGGATCCAGATCAGGCCCTTGGTGGGGTCCAGCTCGTGCCAGCGCAGGCCGTGGGCCGCGCGGCGCGCGTTGGCGTGGTGGTTGTTGTGGTAGCCCTCGCCCAAAGCGAGGATGCCGAGGAAAGGGACGTTGACGCTGTCGTCCCCGCTCTCGAAGTTCTTGTAGCCGAAGCGGGGGAGGTGGCAGACCGAGTTGATGCACCAGGTCGCGTGGTTCATCACGAGAACGGGGAAGTAGAAGCACCAGAGCATGCCGCCGAAGCCCAGGAAGTGGTAGAAGGCGAGGGCCGTCAGGAGGTGGGGCAGGATCATGAACACGGGGCGCTCGAAGAGGCGGGCGTACCAGTAGACGCGCACGTCCTTGGCGAGCTCGCGCGTCTTGGCGCTGAAGGGAGCGAGGTCCCGGAAGATCCAGCCCATGTGCGCCATCCAGAAGCCGAGCCGCTTGGGGCTGTGCAGGTCGTTGGGCTTGTCGGAGGCGCGGTGGTGGTGCCGGTGGTCGCCGACCCAGCCGACCGGATCCCCCGAGAGGCCCGTGACCGCGCCCAGCGCGCCGATAAAGCGGATGAGGCCGACGGTCTCGAAGCCCCGGTGGGTGAGGTAGCGGTGCAGGTAGAAGGTGACGCTGAAGCCCAGCCACAGGTACATGCCGATCATCAGGGGCAGGTAGCTGAGCTTGAAGGGCTGGGTGAGGGCCGCGAGGCCGAGGAGCTGCGAGGCGCCCAGGAACAGGATCACCCAGGGATTGAGCCGCGCCGAGGCCAGCATGCGGCGGACGTTCACGGTCGCAAGCGTCCAGGTCGGCTCCTCCTCGCCGCGCACGGCGTTGCCCTTGACGCCCCAGTCGAGGCTACGGTTGATCAGGCCCATCGATGCTTCCCCCCTTCTGATTCGCGCGGCGGTTTTGCGCGTCCTCTCGATTCTTGATCATCCCGGTCGCGAAGTCGGTCATCGAAGCGTCATGGCGCTTCACACTTCGGTCAAAGTTACCGGCCCGGTGCCGGGCTGACCGCCATCGCGCCCCTTCGTCCGGGCACAACCTCGTCATGGGACGCGCCACGGGCCGCGAAACTTGGTAGAATCGAGGAGAATCGAAGACCAAGCCGCCTGGGCGGAGGACGGGAATGATATGGAATTTAAATACACGCTTTGGCTGGATGCCCCCCACGATCGCGTCTGGTTCGCCATCAAGGACCAGATCGAGCACCCCAAATCCAACAACGGCCAGATCCAGTCGATCAACGTGATCGAGCGCAAGAAGAACTCCCTGGTCCGCGAGGTGAAGCCCAAGCGCGGCCGCAAGTTCCAGGAGAAGATCACCTTCTTCCCCTCGCGCAAGGCCATCACCGAGATGAGCCGCGGCCCCTACGAGAGCATCGTCCAGGAGGTCACCAAGGAGAAGGGGCGCACCAAGCTGACCATGGAGTTCAAGCCCCGGCGCATGACCCTGTGGCTGCTCAAGATGAAGCAGTGGGTCAAGCGCGCCCCCCTCGAGCTGGACGACCTCATGAACCTGACCAGCATCCCCAAGCCGGTCGGGGCCAAGACCAAGTAGCCTCACTCGCCGTGGCTCTGACCGAGCGCCAGCGCCAGCGCCAGGCCCGGGCGCGCGCCGACTGGACGCCCCCCGGCCCCGTGCCGCCGGGGGATCAGGGCGAGCCCGACCTGGTCCCCGGTCCCGACGAGACGCTGGACGCGTTCGCGGGACACTGGCGCCTTTTCCAGCTGAGGGGCGGTCACCGCTACTCCACCGACGACCTCCTGGGCGCCTGGTATGCCTGGGACACCATGCGCTTGCTGGATCGGACGCCCGCAAACGCCCTGGACCTGGGCACGGGGATCGGCTCGGTGGGCCTCTTCGTCGCATGGAAGTACCCGGCCCTGCACCTGACGGGAATCGAGGCGCAGGCGCGAAGCCTCTCGCTGGCGCGCCGCTCGGCTCGCTACAACGGGGTGGCCGCGCGCGCGCGCTACCTCGAAGGCGACCTGCGCGAGCTGAGCATGACCGTCGGGGCCTTCGAGCTGGTGACGGGGAGCCCCCCGTACTGGGACCGAGCGGACGGGACGGTGAGCGACGCGCCCCAGAAGGGGCCGTGCCGCTTCGAGTTCCGCGGGGGGGTCGAGGGCTACTGCGAGGCGGCCAGAGCGGCCCTCGCCCCACAGGGCGTGTTCGCGGTGGTCTTCGACGGGCGCCAGACCGCGCGCCTCGAGGTTGCCGCCGAGGCGGCGGGCCTCGAGATCTTCCGGCTGCGCGAGGTCGTCTCGCGCGAAGGGGACCCGCCCCTCATCGTGGTGGCCGCCATGGCCCGCGCCGGCGAGGCGCCCTGGCCGCGGCTAGACGAGCCCGCGCTCCTGTTGCGGGACGCCGAGGGCAAGCGCACCGACGCCTTCCGCGCCCTGCGCGAGGCGATGGGCCTGCCGCCAGGGGCTAGGTAGCGCGATCGCGCGCGAGCGCCTTGCGGACCCCCTTGAGGGTCCACTTCATGAAGAAGCGGGTGCGCCAGCGCCACCAGCCCGCGCGCAGGCGCCCCGTTGAACGCATGGGTGGCTGGACCGAGACCTTGATCGCGGACGTCTCGCCGCGCGGCTCCAGGGTCACGAGGATGACCTCGCCCTTGGGGGTCGCCATGCGCATGGGCTGAGTCAGGTCGGCGTGGGTGAGCTGGGCGGTGATGCCGGGCTGCCTGGCCTCCATGCGCGGCGCGAGCTTGAGCAACAGGCGGCGAACGGCCTCGAGGTCCCCAGGGATCTCGATCATCATCTTCACGGTGTTCATCCCGTCATCATACCCGATCCGCACCGTCCCAGCGCAGGTGCGCGAAGACGGCGTAGTGGTCCGAGGCCGGGGCCTCGGCGCGATCGAGGGCCACCTCGGCTGCTAGCACCGTCGCGCCTCGATCCGCGAAGAGGTAGTCCACCCGGCGATCCGGGGAGTCGTACCAGACGAGCGGGTTGGCGCGCGTCCAGGTCAGGCCCTGGAGGGTCGGGTGCGCCGCGCGGTACGCATCGATCAGGCGCTCGCTCACGAGCCGCAGGGCGGGCTCACCCTCGACGCCGTTGAGATCGCCCGCGAGCACGAAGCGCGCCCCGGGGCGATCCCAGCCCAGGTCCCTCACCCGATCGAGCGCATGCCGCACCTGGTCCTCGCGCGTTTGGTGCGCGTCGAGGGGCCACGAGAGGTGGGTGCCGAGCAGGTGGACGAGGCCCTCGGGGTGAGCGAGGGTGCCCAGGGCCGCGACCCGCGCGTCCGGGCTCACCGACCCCGGCGGGAGCTGGAGGACCTCGACCCAGCGAAAGGGCCAGCGCGCGATGAGCGCGACGCCGCCGCGCTCGCGGCTGCGGACCTCGTCGGGGTTGCCGTACGGGGCGAAGCACGCGAACGAGAGCCCGAGGCGCGCGGCGAGATCCGCCACCTGGTCGTAGGGATAGGGCGAGCCGCGCGAGGCGACCTCTTGCAGGCACAGCGCGTCGAGGCCGAGCTCCGCGAGCTGCTCGACCATGGCCTCGCGCCTCCCCTCGAACCAGCCGTCGCTCACCCCCGCCAGGTTGATGGTCGCGATCCGGATGTCCATGGCCGTCATGGTAGCGACGCGCTCGCGGCCCGGCTTCGGCCCGGAAGCCGAGAGGGGTCGTGCGATCGGTTTACTAAACTTCATTAAGTCGTTACAATAATCATCAGCAATTCGCATCTATCGCGACGCGTCCGCTGCAAGACAAGGAGCTCGAGCGCATGTACGAACGCCTTTCCCCCTGGCCCCGGCCCAGCAACCGCACGATCCTCTGCGTGGCCCGCGAGCGCGCGGGCCGCCTGTTCATCGAGGCGGCCGCCAATCTCGGCTGCCGCGTCCTGGTGCTCACCGAGACCGGCGCGCTGAGAGATGCCTCCTGGCCCGATTCGATCGCGCGCAAGGTGGGGGTGTGGAGCCTGGACGACCACGCGGCCGCCATGGAGGTGGCCCTCGGGCTCGCGGCCCAGGAGCGCGTCGACTTCAGGCGGATCGACCGGGTGGTGGCCCTCTTGGAGCGCGACGTGGAGCTCGCCGCCGAGATCCGCGAGATGCTCGACATCGAGGGGCAGCCCCGCTGGCAGGCGAACCTGTTCCGCGACAAGCTTGCCATGCGCCTTCGGGCGCTCACCTGCGGCATCCGCGTGCCCTACTTCGCCGCATGCGCCGACCGCGAGGCGGTGCGGCGCATGTGCGAGCAGGTGCCTCCCCCCTACCTCGTCAAGCCCCGCGACGGCCTCGGAGCGGGCGGGATCCGGCGCCTCGAGCGCCGCGAGCAGGTGCAGGGCGCCATCGACGCGCTCGGTGACCAGGTCGATCGCTACCTGATCGAGCAGTACGTGGCGGGCGACGTCTACCACGTGGATTCGCTGACCAAGGACGGGACTCCGCGCTTCGCGATCGCCTCGCGCTACGGCCTGCCGCTGCTCGACGTGATCCAGGGCGGCAACTTCGTCAGCTACACCATCGAGCGGGGCAGCGAGCTGGAGCGACGGCTCCTGGAAGCCAACCGCGACATCATCCAGGGCTTCGGCTACCAGCGCGGCGTCTCGCACATCGAGTTCATCGTGGGCCGCGACGACGGCGCGATCTACTTCCTCGAAGGGGCGAGCCGGATGGCGGCCGCCCGGATCCCCTGGGTGATCAAGCAGGCGACAGGGGTGTGCATGTACCACGAGTGGGCCGCCCTCGAGGCCCTGCCGGATTACGAGCCGGCCATGCCGGGCGAGGGCTACGCGGGCATCATCACCACGGTCACCAAGCGCGGCCCGGCCAACCTGGAAGGCTACCGGGATCCTGCGATCGTCTGGAAATCGAGGGATCCCTACGTGCCGTCCATGATCGTGAGGGCCGACGATCCGCGCAGCCTGGAGGAGCGGATGCGGCACCTCGACCGGGAGTTCGCCGCCCTATGACGAGGCACGGTCCTTTGAAACCCCGGCACCTGCGCGTGCTCGTGGTGGGCGGGGGCGGGCGCGAGCACGCGCTCGCCTGGAAGCTTGCCTCCTCGAAGCGGGTCGAGGAGGTCTACTGCGCGCCCGGCAACGCGGGCACCGACACCTTCTGCGTCAACTTGCCGGTTGCTGTCGCTGAGTTCCAGCGCCTGGTGGCGATCGCAAGCGGACTCGGCATCGACCTGGTGGTCATCGGGCCGTCGGCGGCGCTGATCCACGGCCTGACCGACCGCTTCCTCGAAGCCGGGATCCCGGTGTTCGGCCCGAGCGCCGCGGCGGCCGTCATCGAGGGGAGCAAGGCCTTCTCCAAGGCGTTCATGCGCCGGCACGGCATCCCCACGGCCGCGTACGCGGTCTTCGAGGACCCCGCCGAGGCGCGCGCATACGCCCGCGCCAACTGGGGCGCCGAGGGCCTCGTCGTCAAGACCGACGAGTTGGCCGACGTTCAGAGCGTGGTGGTGGCCGACACCCTCGAAGCGGCGCTCGAGGCGGTGGACCAGACCATGCTCGAGGGGCGCTACGGCCCGGCGGGGCGCCGCGTCATCGTCGAGGAGCGCCTGACGGGGGCGGAGGCCTCGATCCTCGCCTTCGTGGACGGCCTTCACTATCGCCTCTTGCCGCCCGCCCAGGACCACAAGGCCCTGTACGACGGCAACCGAGGCCCCAACACCGAGGGAATGGGCGCCTTTTCGCCCGCGGGGGTGGTCACTCCGGAGCTTTGCGAGAGGATCCGCCGCGACATCATGGATCCGACCGTGCGGGGCATGGCCCTCGAGGGGATCGGCTACCCCGGGGTCCTGTTCGTCGGGGTCATGCTGACCGCGAGCGGGCCCAAGGTGCTCGAGTACAACTGCCGCTTCGGGGATCCCGAGGCCCAGGTGACGCTGCCGCCGCTGCAGAGCGACCTGGTCGACGTGATCGAGGCCTGCCTCTGCTGCAAGCTCGATCGCCTCTCCTTGCGCTTCGAGGAGGCCTACTACCTCTGCGTGGTCGGGGCCTCGGTGGGCTACCCCGAGATGAACGAGACGGGGCACGGCATCGTCGGCTGGGAGTCGGCTTGCAACGAGCGGCAGACCATGCTTTTCCACGCCCACACCCGCTGGGAGGGCGATCGCCTCGTCACGGCGGGGGGGCGCGTGCTCAACGCGGTGGCGAGCGCCCCCACCCTCGACGAGGCCCGCCGCCTTGCCTACCAGGCGATGGATGCCATCTCCTTCGGATGCGGCGGTCCCGTCGTGCGGCGGGACGTGGGAACGCAAGCCATCGGCCTCAAGGCCTGATCGTCGCTCGCCTCGGGCGCTTCCTTCCGGCAGAATGGGGGCGTTTCCACCGATGGGCGACGGTGCCCGGGAGGTCAGCATGGCGGACAAGGACATTTACCGGCAAAACGTGGAGCCGGCCAAGGAAGACGTGGTCGAGTTCGAGTCGGAGCTGCCCCAGCAGAAGCACGGCGTGTTCGAAAAGGCCAAGGGCGCGCTGGAGGGCCTGGTGGACAGGGCCAAGGAGGCCGTCCAGGACATCAAGGAGCACAATAAGTAGGCGTCAGGCCCGGGCGATCGCCCGGGCCTGCTCGAAAGGTCTAGTCCGAGAAGCGGCTCCAAGCGCGCTTCGCGAGGTCGTACTTCCACACCCCTGAGTTGTCGTAGCTCTTGGCGTAGGCCGTCTGGGCGTCGGCGAGGACCACCGTGTCAAGCGCCACGTCCTTCGGGATGGCGACGGGCTCGAGGGCCCATGTCGTCTGGGTGAGGGTGTAGACCTCACCCATGGGGACCCCCGACTCGACGGCCATCCCGACCACCGTGTCGCCGAAGGCCACGATGCGCGGGGCTCCGAGGGTGCGGTTCCCCGAGGGGAACTTGAGGGTCCAGCCGTCCGCGTCGAAGTGATAGAGACCCGCTGCCGTCGAGAGCCAGACGTTCTGCGACGAGGGGGCCGCAAGCCCCGAGGCGATCCCGAGATCGGGGTAGGCGGTCCAGTCCTTCCCGTCGAAGTGCATGACCACCTCGCCCGCGACCCAGACATCGTCCGCGGCGAGCACCTTGACCGAGCCGAGGTTCTTCCCCGCGGCGGCCTGGACCGCAACCTTGGTCCACTGGCGCTGGGGGGCGTCGTACCTGAGGATCGCGCCCTTGGTCCCGACCGCGTAGCCGACGAAGCCCGCCGACGCGGAGGCCACCGAGAGGTCGGTCAGGAGCACCCGGTCCTTGAGGGGCTTGGTCGGCGAGAGCACGTCGTCGAGATCCGTCGGCTCGAGCTCCCAGGTGCCCGTCTCGTAGCGCACGATCCCGGCCCCCGCCGCCCAGCCGACAGAAGCGTCGCTTGCGATCGCGATCGCCCGGCCGTAGCGATCGCTCGGCGCGTTGCAAAGCTTGGGGCTGCCGGGCAACAGCCGAGCGAGCTGAACGCCCTTCCAGGCGATCGGGCCGATGTCGGTCTGGAAGAGGGCGGTGGTCGTGCCCGTGACCGGTACGACCTCGCCGTCCCCCTTGCCCCCCCCGCCCGAGACCAGGCCGAGCGAGGCGCCCGGGGCCCACAGGGCGTCGGCCGAGGTCGGCAGCGACGTGCACCCGGTGGCGAGCGATGCGAGCAGGATCGCCGTCCCGACGAGATTGATTGATCGAGCCCTCATCGTGCGTCACCCCCCAGGACGAAGTAGGAGACGCCCCACACGGCGGCGTCGTAGGTACCGTTGGTCAGATCGGTGAAGGTGTCGTCCGAGACGGCATCGATCACCACATGCCCCCGGCCGGGGGTCTGCGGGAAGGTGAAGGTCCCCGCGTACAGGCCGTTGCCTTCGTCCTTGAGCGGCACGTGCTCGCGCAAGGGCGGCCGCGACATGAAGGTCCAGACCGGCGCGGGCGCTCCTCCGGCCTTGCCCTCGACCTTGACCTCGACCCGGGCCTGGCTCCCGGGCTGGACCCGAGGCGCCAGGTCCGAGGCTATCTGCTCGCCCGGCTGGATCATCAGGGCGGGCTTGCCGTCCACCTTGAGGCGCACCATGGTGATGGAGAGCTTGGTGGTCGCCGGGGCGAGGGCCATGGGCGAGAGGGCATCGAGCTCCCAGACGCCCGCGCGCTTGACCAGCCGCGCGCTCCGGCGGGCGGTCTCGACGTAGGGCTTGGTCACGAACGTGTTCTGCCAGGCGTAGTCGGCGACGAAGCGGGCGGGGCGGTCCTGGGAGAAGACCGCCTCGGCCGTCAGCTGGCGCAGCGCGTCGGTCCGGAAGTCGATGGCCATGCGATCGACCACCGAGGATGCGGCCTGGGTCGTCTTGGGGTAGCTGCGTCCCCAGCGGCGCGGCAGCCCGTCCAGGGCGCCGCCGTCCGAGAAGATTCCGACCCCGTCGTTGACGAGCTGCGAAGGCTCGAAGAAGGGACGGTAGTCCTTCGATTCGAGAAGGGCCGAGATCTCGGCCTTCTCGCGGTCGGCATCGAGCTTCGGCGTGTCGATCGGAGGCTGCCCTCCCAGCTCGAAGGCCCATTGGCACCCGACGAGTGCCGCCGAGACCCCGAGGATGCCGATGAGCTTGGCCATCATTTCGCGGCGCACCCTCTCACCCCCCTCCGGGAACCTTCCCTCAAAGCTTGTTAGGACGCTCAATTATGGCACCGGTGTAGGCGTCCAGCAAGTATTTGCCGCGGACGTAGCTCGTCTTGGGCGCCACGTAGCGGTCATCCTGGGGCACGTCCCAGTCGTAGCGGTTGCCGGTCTTGCCGCCGTAAGAGGAGCCGGAGTCGTAGTAGTAGACATCCTCGTCGTCGTAATAGGCGTCGCCGTAGTAGGGGCCATAGACCGAGGCCTTTTGGGCGGCAAGCGTCTGGCGGGTCGCCACGCTGGAGTCCAGCTCGTAGACCGCCCCGCCGTTGACGGTGGTGCGCAGGGTGATCGCCATGCCGGGAGCCCCGACGCCCATCCCGATGTCGAGGGCGGTCTCGATGGCCTTGCCGAGCAGGATGGTGCGCGGGAAGTCGACCGAGGCCAGGGTGTCGCCGGTGTCGTCCTGCTCCTCGGGGGCGAGCAGATCGCCCTTGCCCGTGTAGACGAAGTTGAGCAGGCGATACTTGAAGGTCGAGGGCACGACGGCCTGGGCCCGGTAGCTCGCGCTCGCGCCGGGTGCGGGGCTCGCGCTCGCGCTCGGCGTGGGGGCCAGGGCCTGCACCTGGACCCGGTAGGTGAACTCCCAGGCGCTGGTCTTTGCCACGCGGCCGTTGGTGCCGACCATCTGGGCCTGAACGCGGACCAGATCGGCATCCGGGTAGTGGAGGCTCAGGTAGCGCTGGACGGCATGGTAGGCGTCGAAGAGGGTCGAGCCGTCCATGTCGTAGGCGGGAGCGCGCTTGGCGGTGCTCCCCGCGGCGTAGCCGGTCGAAACGGTGTTGAAGTCCCTGATCACGCACCCGGTGAGCGGCGTGAGCGCGCAGCAGGTGGCGGCGAAGAGAGAGAGAAGGCGGGAAAATCGCATGGCGTCCTCCTGTCGGTGCACGATGCCTTGACAGGATTGAGCATAGGCAAGCCCGCTCACATGGGTGATCACATGGCGGATCACCCTGGAAAAAATCTACGCGCTCCCCGAGAGAATCCGCGCGTAGACCTCTTTGGACTCGGCGGCGGGGCTGACGCCGAGCTCTTGGGCGAGGATCGCCTCAAGCTGCTGGTAGTGGCGCACAGCTCCCTGGCGGTTGCCCAGGCGATGGAGCGCGGTCATCTTGGCCCGGTGCGCGAACTCGGCGCAGGCGTCGACCGCGAGCGCCCGATCCGCCCAGGCCAGGACGGTCTCGAAAGCACCGGTCCCCTCGTGGATGGAGAGCAGGCGCTCGAAGGCCGAGAGCGCGCGCTGGTGGAAGTGCTCCTGGGTGGCCTGCACCCAGAGGCTCTCGTCGAGATCCGCCAGGAAGCGCCCCCGGTAGAGCTCGAGCGCCTTCTCCAGGGCCAGGGTCTGCTGCGGGAGGCTCAGCGCGGCATCCTTCGCCTGATCCAGGTGGTACGCGAACTCCTGGACGTCCAGGGCGTAGGGGGCGCCGAAGTTGAAGAAGTACTTGCCGTCGCGCCACTGGATGTAGCGCGAGGGGGCGTTCTTGACCAGCGCGGGCTCGAGGGCCTGCCGCAGGCGGCTGATGATCATGAGGATCGCCCCGCGCGAGACGTCCTCGTCGCCGTACAGCAGCTGGGCGAGCTGCTCGCGGGTCACGCCCTGGCGCTGGTGAAGAAGGTAAGCGAGCACGAGCTTGGTCTTGGTGCCCTGCCACTGCTTGGTGGCGATGGCCCCCGTGGGGGCGACGGCCTCGAAGGCACCGAAGCAGCGCAGGCGAAGCGCGCTCTGGAGCGATCCGGCTGCCTCGCGCGCGACCTCGGGGCTCGCGCCAGGCTCGCTCGCGGGTTCGAGGGGAGGAAACTGAGCGAGCAGCACCCGGTAGGCGTTGGCCTCGCAGATGCCGCGCGCCTCCTCCCAGGTCGCGAACGCCTCCGCCTCGCCCCGGGCCTGCTGGACCCGCGCCAGGTAGAACAGCGCCTGCGCGTGGCGGTAGCGGTAGCCCTGGCTCTCGAGGGTCTTGCGGGCGATTTCGAGGATCTCGGCGGCCCGCTCGAGCTCGCCGCGGTCCAGGGCCAGCTGGCCGGCGGGAATCTGCAGGTCGATCATGCCGGGGGCCTCGATGGGCATCCCGCGCAAGGCGATCGCCTGCCTCAACAGCTCCTGGGCCCGGTCGTACTGGCGCTGGAGGCGCGCGACCTCGGAGAGGCCGCTCAGGGCCTGGGCCTCGAGGGGCCGGTCCCCCATGGACAATGCCCCCTCGCGCGTCTGGTGGAAGAAGTCGGCGGCCTTGGCCTCCTGACCGAGACTACATGCGATCATCCCGAGGGTCAGTGTGGTCCAGAGCGCGTCGCGGCGCGCCCCGAGTTGCTGGGCGAGGGCGAGCCCCTCCTCGGCCACCTTCCACGCCTCGTCGTAGGCCCCCTGGGAGTGATGGATGGCGGCCAGGTTGTTGTAGGTGGCGGGAAAAGCGCGGCGCCCCCCCGCCTCGGCCTGCCGGATGGACTCGCGATAGGTTGCCACGGCGCGCTCGAAGTCGCCCTGGCGCGCGTAGGCGAGCCCCAGGTTGTGAAGCACCTTGCTCTGGCCCACGAAGTCCTCGGCGCGCCGGTAGAAGTCCCGCGCGCGCTCGAACGCGCCGAGGGCCCCGCGGGCGTCGCTGGCCATCTGGAAGGCCATGCCCAGGGCGTTCCAGGCAAAGGCACGGCCCGGCAGGTCGTCCTCGGGCAGCACCGAAAGGGCCTGCTCGGCGAGTGCCGCGAGGCGCGAATCGCCGCGAGACCCCCAGATCGCGGCCTGGTAAGCGAGCGCACGTCCCTGCGCGAGGCGATCGCCCTCGGCCTCGGCGAGCGATGCTGCGCGCTCGAAGCGCGAGAGGGCGACATCGGAGCGGCCCCACAGGCGCTGGATCTCGCCGCCGTAGAGCAAGAGCCAGGCCGAAGCGTCGGTGAAGTCAGCGGGGAAGCGCTGAAGCAGCTGATCGAGGGTGGACAGGCGAACCTGCGCCAGGTAGCCCGGAGCGATAAGGCAAAGGACTTCGGCGGCCTGGGGGTAGAGGCCCCCGTCCAGGAGCACCGCGAGGGCCTCTTCCGGATGGGCCTGCGCCCACTCGGAACCGATCCGGTGCCGAAGCGCGCGCACGGCCTCGGGCGCGAGCGTCGCCTGGAGCTTGTCGAGGAGGAAGGCCTGGAAGATGGGGTGGTAGTAGCTCTCGGCCGACTCGGCCCGCGTCAGGATCAGGTTGGCCCGCCGAAGGGCATGGATCGTCTCCTCGGCATCCGCCAGGCCGAGGGCCGCACTGCAGATGCCGGGCTCCACGATGGGCAGCAAGGAAGTCTTGAGAAGGAAGTCCTGCCGCTCGGCGGCAAGCTCCGCGAAGACCTCCTGGGCGAGGTAGTCGAAGAGGGAGGGCGCCCCCTCGTGGGATCGATTGAGCGGCTCGCTGTGCTGGGCGGCCATGATGAGGCCCGCGGCCCAGCCCTCGGTCGACTGAAACAGGGTGAGGGCGTCCGCCTCGGCGATCGCGCGGCCCGAGACGGAGCGCACCAGGGTGCCCACCTCGCTCGGGCTGAAGCGCAGATCCAGGATGCCGAGCTCCACGAGTTGCTGGCGCACCTTGAGCTGGGGCAGGCGCAGCGGGGGCTGGGAGCGGGAAATGAGGAGCAGCTGCACGTTCTCGGGAAGGTAGCTGATGAGGGCCTCGATCGCCTGCACCACCGGCTCGGCCGCATGCACCGCATGGAAATCGTCCAGCACCAGGATGAAGGGGGCCTCGTCGCGCTCGCCCAGCTCCTCGGCGAAGAGGCCCATGAGGCTCGGGACGATCGGCGCGGGGTCGGGGCTCGCGCTGAGCAGCTCGCGTGCCTGGCTGGTGGCGCCTGGCCAGGCAGCGGTCGCCCCGCCGATCAGGTAGTGCAGGAAGGTCGCGAGGTCCGCGTCGTAGGCGTCGAGGTTGATCCAGCAGGAGCGCGCGCCGGTCAGGATGACGTAGTCGGCCACGGTGGTGCTCTTGCCGTAGCCGGGCCCGGCGCACACGAAGGTGAGGCGCGCGCGCGGATTCATGCCGGCGCCCAGGCGCTCGACGAGCCCCGCCCGGCGCACGAAGGTGTCAGGGACCGAGGGGGCGCGCAATTTTCGCTTGATGAGGGGGAAGGGGCCGCTCATGCCGCCAGTGTACCACGCCTGCTCCCTGGCATCCGGAGGCCAAATCGTGCGTTGCCGGGCCCGGGCCGGTGTGCTACACCGGCCCCAGGTTTCTCGGAGGACGGAGGCCCCTCATGGCGAACAAGCTGACAGACCAGGTGATCGCGCGCGCGGCCCGAGCCGGCGCGGACTGCCGCGGCTCCTTTCGGGACATCGAGAGCGCCGAGCGCGCCTTCTGCAAGCTTCAGGCGAGTGGCCTTCGTGACGACTGCATCTCGCTGGAGGTGGTGGACGACTGCCCCGCCTGCGCGGCCGAGCGTGCCGGCATGGCGGACCCGATCGCGGAGATCGTGATCGCCCGCGCCCAGGGGGCAGGGGCACTCGCGGGCAGCGCCCTCGGCCTCGGGATGGTGGGATGGCCGGGGAGCCCGGTCATCGGGGGGACGGGCTGGGTCGATGGCTTCGCCGCGCTGTGCGTGATCGGGGCCTGGGGGCTCAGCGGCGCCATTCTCGGCGCGCTGGCCGGCGCGGCCGTCACCGAGCTGCCCATCGCTCGAAGAGGAGGGCGGCCGCCCCACCGGCACTACGTGCTGGTGCTGCGGCCGCCCTCAGGGATGGAGCAGCGGGCGATTGCCGTGCTCGTGGAGGCCAAGGCCAGAATCGAGCCCGAGTAGCCCGCCGGATCTAGTCGCCGAAGTAGACGCCCGTGTGGCGGGCGGCCTGGACCAGCTCGCTGTTCGGATCGATCAGCTTGAGCTGATCGATGGCCTCGGCGATGGGCACGTGGGTCACGTGCCCGGCGCGCAGGCAGACCATCTGGTCGAACTTGCCCTCGTGCACCAGGCGGCACGCCTCGACCCCGAAGCGAGTGCCCAGGATCCGGTCGTAGGGGGAGGGGGTGCCGCCGCGCTGCAGATGGCCGAGCACCGTCACCCGGGTCTCGAGGCCGGTGCGGCGGATGATCTCGGCGCCGACCCAGTTGCCCACCCCGCCGAGGCGCGCGACGTTCTTGGTCGGGTCGAGGTCCGCGTACATGGCCCCGGCGCCAGCGGGTGCCGCCCCCTCTGCGACCACGACGATCGAGTAGCTCTTGCCCGCCTCGGAGCGCTCGTAGACCGCTTGGGCCACCTTCTCCATGTCGAAGGGGATCTCGGGCACGAGGATGACGTTGACCGCGCCGGCCATTCCCGACTTCAGCGCGATCCAGCCCGCGGTGCGGCCCATGACCTCGAGGACCATCACGCGGTGGTGACTCTCGGCCGTCGTGAGCAGCTTGTCGATGGCCTCGGTCGCCGTCACCACCGCCGTGTCGAAGCCGAAGGTCTGATCCGTCGAGTTGAGGTCGTTGTCGATGGTCTTGGGCACGCCGACCAGGTTGATGCCCTTCTTGGCGAGGTCGTGACCGATGCCGAGGGTGCCGTCGCCGCCGATCAGCACCAGCGCGTCCAGGCCCAGGTCGTGGTAGCGCTGGACCACCTGGTCCGAGACGTCCTTGAGCACCGTCTGGCCGTCCTCGACGACCGGGTACTTGAAGGGGTTGCCGCGGTTGGTGGTGCCGAGGATCGTCCCGCCGCGCGCGATGATGCCGCGGATGTCGTCGAGGCCGAGCGGCATGATGTGGTCCGGCTTGAGCAGGCCGTCGAAGCCGTCCTTGATGCCGACGACCTCCCAGCCGTACTCGGAGATCGCCATCTTGGTGACGGCTCGGATGACCGCGTTCAGGCCGGGAGCGTCCCCCCCGCCGGTCGAGATTGCGATGCGCTTGGGCATGGGTCTGTGTCCTCCGCGGTGTCGTGGCGGCCAATTTGCCAATCAGCCTGGCGTCTGGTTATGATCCGAAGGCCTAAACTTAATTCAAGTCGATCCAAAAAAGCAACCAGCCCTCGTCACAGAAAGGAAAGGTCCATGCTGCACGGCTCCTCTCCCCTCAGCGCCTCGACTCCGACCTACACGGATCCCGCCTGGCAACGGTCCATGGCCCTCAAGCTCGACTTCAACAACATGATGGAGGGCGCCATCGGCCACGTCGAGGGGCTGGAGGCCGGCGACGTCTGGGGGCTCCAGGGCCGCATGATGGACGTCCACCGCCAGATCTCCGAGCGCTCGGGGCGCGGCGGCGAGTTCCTCGGCTTCCTGGATCTTCCCTACCAGGGCCAGGACGACCTCGACGCCATCCAGGCCGCGGCCGATCGCCTCGCGGCCCTGGGCGATCGCCACGTGGTGCTCGGCATCGGAGGATCCTATCTCGGTGCCCGGGCGGTGATCGAGGCCCTCAAGAACCCCTACCGCAACGACATCTCCCGTCAGCGCCGCAAGAACCGCCCGCGCCTCTTCTGGGAAGGCAACTCGATCGACACCGACGTCATGCACGCCCTGATGGGCATGCTGCCTGCCCAGCGGCCCGAGGGAATCGACGACGCCTTCACCGTCAACGTCATCTCCAAGTCCGGCACCACCCTCGAGACCGCCGTCGCCTTCCGCTTCATGCAGCAGCGCCTCAAGCAGATCTACGGGGCGGACCACGCCGAGTACGTGGTGGCGACCACCGACGCGCAGAAGGGCACCCTCAAGGGCATCGCCGACGCCGAGGGCTACCAGCAGTTCCCCATCCCCGACGACGTGGGCGGCCGCTACTCGGTCCTGACGGCCGTAGGCCTCTTGCCCGCGGCAATCGCCGGGGTGAACATCCATGAGCTGGTCGCCGGCGCCCGGTTCATGGCCGATCGCTGCAAGAACCCCGACCTTCACGCCAACATCGCCTACCTCTACGCGGTCCTGCGCCACCTGTCCTACAAGTCGCGCCGCACCGTCTCGGTGATGGCCTCCTGGACCAAGCGTCTCGAGTACTTCACCTTCTGGTACGACCAGCTCTGCGCCGAGAGCCTCGGCAAGGACGGCCAGGGCGTCATCCCGGTGGCGACCGTCAACACCCGCGACCTCCACTCGCGCGGCCAGCAGGTCCAGGAGGGGCCCCGCTCGATGGTGGTCACCAACCTGGTCCTCGAGACACCCGACTGGGACGTGGTCGTGCCCAAGGTCGAGGGCAACGCCGACGGCCTCGACTACCTGGCGGGCAAGCACCTCTCCGAGATGGTCCTGAGCGCCATGGAGGGCACGGCCTACGCCTACGCCCGCGAGCAGCGCCCCAGCATGAACCTGCTCATCCCCCAGCTCAACGCCTTCACCCTGGGGCAGCTGATCTACCTGTTCGAGCTGGCGACGGTCGCCGAGGGCTACCTCATGGGGATCAACCCGCTGGATCAGCCGGGGGTGGAGTCGTACAAGAACTTCATGTTCGGCAACCTCGGGCGAGCGGACAAGGCCGCCTACAAGGCCGAGTTCGACGCCCGGCCCAAGGGCTCGAGCGACTTCATGGTCTAGACCACCTCGGCGTCCAGGTCGTAGACCCGCACGCCCTCGTCGCCGGGTTCGTAGGCGTCGCCCTCGAGGGCGGCGCCTTCTTGGCCTGAGCAGAGGGGCATCACCAGCTGGAAGCCCCCCAGCGACACGGCCTCCTGGCGCCGGGCGACGGCAGCCTGATTGAGGCAGTGCTGCGCCTCGTGGTGCTGGCCCCTGTGCCAGTAGAGGTGGGCCATGTTGCGCAAAGGAGCGGCGAGCGCGCCGTCGCGCGCGACGGCGCGCTCGAAGCAGGTCGCAGCCTCCTGGGCCTGGCCGGCGAGGGCGAGCAAGACGCCCAGGTTGTTGTAAGGGGCCGCCGCATGGGGGTTGGAAGCGATCGCGCGCTCCAGGCACGCGCGCGACTCCTCCGGTCGCTCGGATCGCAGGTGCGCCGTGGCGAGGTTGACGAGCGCCTCGGCCGAGCGCGCTCGCAGCGAGAGGGCCTTCTCCCAGCAGCGCAGGGCGCTCGCGGGGTCCGAGAGGCGCCAGTAGACCACCCCGAGGTTCTGGTACCCGTCCGAGAGCGCCGGAGCGCGGTCGATCACCGCCACGAAGCGCGCGAAGGCCTCGTCCCACTCGCCCTCCTCGCAGGCGGCCAGCCCCAGGAGCAGGTGGCCTGGGAAGGCCCCGGGGTCCTCCTCGACGGCCCTGCGATAGGCCGCGAGCCCCTCGGCGCGCGATCCCGACGCCACGTAGGCGAGGCCCAGGCGGATGAGCGGAGCGTCGAAAGGATCGACCGAGCAGGACATACGGACCTCAACGATGAGCACGTGCGCGTGAGCCGAGGGAATCTTACCCGCTCGGACGCGTGCCGGAAACCCGCTGCTCGGGTAGAGAATTACCTAGGATTGCGCGCTTCAGTGACATCCGTTACAATCCATAAGTCTCGGCCGATCGCTCAACGCAGCGCCGCCCGCCGAGTCTCGGAGGCCCCCCATGCGTCCCAGCGTCTCACGTCGGACCATCGCGATCGCCCTTGCCTTGACCGTCCTGACGGGCTGCCAGGCGCCGGGCTTCATGGGGCTGAGCGACAACGCCACCTCGCCCGAGACCGAGAGCAACCGGCTGGTGCGGGCGCGCTTCCGGGTACTGGTGCCGGCCTCGCTTGCTCAGGACGTCTCGCTGGCGCCCGTCTCGCAGCCCCCCGCGACCTGGTCCGAGAGCCAGTACGACGATCGCAGCGTGGTGGGGGCGCGGGTCTTCCTCGATGCGCAATCGAGCGTCGCCGACACGACCGACGATCTGGGCTACGCGAGCCTCGCCGTCCCGCTGGGCCAGCTGGTGCCCGTGCGCGCCGAGTTCAAGACCCCGAACGGTACCGTCGCCATGACGTCGCTGGTGCGGGTGACGGGGACCGAGCAGGCCGTTCCGATCTTCACCATCACCGTCGCCTCCACCCTGGTCACCAGCAAGATCGCCCAGCGCTTCAGCTTCAAGGAGCTGCGGCACCTGGACTACCAACAGATCATCGAGGGGACCAGGACGGTCAATCAGGCCATCCGCACCTCCAGCGGCGCCTACGACCCGCGCTACCTGCCCAACCTGGCGCGCACCTGGTCGGTCCTTGACACGGCCCAGACCCTCGCGCGGCTCGACCCCATCCTCAACCGCGCCCTGGCGCGGGTTCTTGCGACCCCGATCCCCGCCGAGGCGGCGGCGAGCGCGAGCGTCGTTGCGACCCCCTCGGCGCTGCCGGCGCTCACCCCCCTTCGCGCCCCGACGGCGAGCGTCGTGGCGACCGCCTCCGCCCGCTCGGCCTCGGCGAGCGCCTTGGCGCCGGATCGCGCCCAGGCCGATGATCGCCTCTTCCCCGCCTCGCATGGCCGCCGCTGGACCTACGACCTCTTCGACGGCTCGGGCCAGCGCCTGGGGACCCTGACGCGCGAGGTGACCAGAGTCACCCCCAAGGCCAACGGGCTGCTGGTGCAGGGCACCGAGTCGGGCGAGTGGGCGGACAACGAGCTGCGCTTCCTGATGAGGCGCACCGCCGCAGGCGTCCAGTTCGCGGCGGCTTATCGCCCATCGGTCACCTACCCGATGCCCCTCTCGGACGGCCAGTCCTGGAAGGCCGCCCCGGACATCCAGGCCGTCGCGCACGCGCCGGTTTCGACCGAGGCCGCCACCGAATCGTGGGACGCCAGCTGGCGCATCGACTTCACGCGAGCGCGCGACGGCAAGACCACCGAGTGGAGCGAGTGGCTCGCCCCCGAAGAGGGCTTCACGCGCTTCCAGTGGCTCGATCCGCGCACCGGCGATCGCTGGGAGGCGCGCCTCCAGCCTCAGGCGGACGGCACTCCCTAGATCGCGCCCCCAAAGCCCCCCTCGGGGCCCGCGGGTATGCTAGAATGAGCCCTCGACCCACGTCGTGCGGCCTGCGCCGCCGCGCCGAACGCAGCCGGCCGGTTTTCGAAAGGTCCCCATGAGCCAGTACAAGAGCGTCTTCGACATCATCGGTCCGGTCATGGTCGGGCCTTCCAGCTCGCACACCGCCGGCGCCGTCCGGATCGGGGCCTTCGCGCGCACCATCCTGGGCGCCACCCCGCGCCGCGCCGAGATCCTCCTGCACGGCTCGTTCGCCGAGACCGGCCCCGGGCACGGCACCGACAAGGGCCTGGTCGGCGGCCTGCTCGGCATGGCCACCGACGACCCGGACATCCGGTACGCCTTCGCGCGCGCCGAGGCCGAGGGCATGGCCTTCACCATCGGCAAGACCGATCTCGGCCCCAAGGTCCATCCCTGCTCGGCCCGCCTCGTCCTCGAGGCCCCCTCGGGCGACACCATCCAGCTCACGGGCACCTCGATCGGGGGCGGCAACGTCGCCATCACCGAGGTCAACGGTTACCAGGTCCGGCTGAGCGGCGAGTTCCCCACCCTCGTCACCGTCCACGCCGACACCCCGGGCGTCATCCTGCAGGTCACGCGGATCCTCGCCGAGCATGGCATCAACGTCGCCTTCATGAACGTGGCGCGCCAGCAGAAGGGCCGCGACGCCTTCATGACCATCGAGGGGGACCACGCCATCCCGGATCCGGCGCTCTCGGCCATCGCCGAGCTGCCGGAGATGAAGATGGTCCGCTACCTGCCCAAGCTCTCCTGAGAGGACCCCCGACGCCATGACCGACACCGAGATCCAGTTCCACACGATCGCCGACCTCCTCGCCCTGGCCGAGGACCTGGGGGTGGGCATCGGCGAAGTGACCCTGCGCTACGAGATCCAGGCCTCCAACTTCCCCCGCGCCTCGATCCACAACGCCATGCTCGCGCGCTGGAGCATCATGCTCGAGGCCATGCAGCGCGGCACCGAGGCCCCCAAGACCGGGCTCGGCGGCCTGGTGAGCGGCACCGGCTACGCCATGGCCCACCACGTCCCCAAGCTGCTGGACCCCATCACCGCGGGAATGGCTGCCCGAGCACTCGCCGTCAACGAGTGCTCGGCCGGCATGGAGCGGATCGTGGCGGCCCCCACCGCGGGCTCCTCGGGCATCCTTCCCGCCACCCTGTGGGGAGCCTCGGAGCGTCTCGGCAGCACCCCCGAGCAGGTCGTGAACGCCCTGTTCGTGGCCGCGGGGCTCGGGATGGTGATGGCCAACAACGCGACCATCTCGGGCGCCAAGGGAGGCTGCATGGCCGAGGTGGGCGTCAGCACCGGAATGGCCGCAGGTGCCGCCTGCGAGCTCGCGGGGGGAAGCCCGCGCCAGGTCGTCCACGCCATGGCCCTCGGCGTCAAGAACACCCTGGGTCTGGCCTGCGATCCCGTCGGTGGCCTGGTGGAGGTCCCCTGCATCAAGCGCAACGCCCTGTACAGTGCCATGGCCATGGTCGCCGCCGAGCTCGCGCTGGCGGGGATCGAGAGCTTCATCCCGCCCGACGAGGTCATCTCGGCCATGAAGGAGATCGGCGAGGCCATGCCCAGCCAGTACAAGGAGACCGCCTGCGGCGGCCTGGCCATCACCCCCACCGGCAAGAAGGTGATGGACGCCAAGGTCACCCTCTAATTCCGAGCGAGTACAGCCAATCATGTGGTGGTTCAAATCCAAGAACAAGGCCCGGGACATGGTCCGGGAGCACCTGGAGCGCGGCCTGGAGTTCGCTGCCGACGCTCACCTCGAGGAGGCCGAAAACGAGTTCACGGCCTCCCTCGAGATCGCGCCCGACTTCAAGCCGACGCGCCTGGCCTTCGGCGCCTTTTTGCGCGAGCACGGCCGGTACGACGAGGCGCTCGTCCACTACCATCACCTCATGAAGGTCGATGCCGAGGACCCCGTTCCCTTCTTCGAGATGGGCGAGACCTACCTGCTGGCCGGCCGGCGCGACTGGGCGGTCGCCCAGTACCGGCAGGCCCTGCTGCGCGACGCCGACCACCCCCGGGCGCAGGCCCGGCTCAACGAGGCGGCCGCCGAGCAGATCGACTTCGCGGTGGGCGAGGAGGGCTCCCTTCGCGAGCGCCAGGTCCTCGCGCTCGCGCAGTTCAAGCAGGCCAAGGCCCAGATCAAGCGCCAGCGCTCGCTGGGCTATCGCCTGCGCCACCTCCTTTCCCGAACGGCCCCGCGGGACTGACCCCGGGCCCGACCTGAACCCCCGATCGCTTCTTGGAGGCGGCCTCTGGCTCCGGTATCATCGCGACGGCGTGCGCGAGCCGCCGAAGAGTGCCGAGGAGAGCCGTCGTGGATCGAGGATCGCATCCCGCAGAGAAACGCTACACCCTCAAGCACCAGGGAGCTCAGCCCCGGGTCTTCTTGCGCTGTGTCTCGTGCGGGGCGAAGGCCGGTGGGGACGGCGCCTTCTGCGCCCGGTGCGGTAACCCGCTGCTCGGCTCGGCGAAAATCGCCTGCCTCGGCTGTGGCAGCGACGCGATCGCGCCGGGCGATCGCCACTGCGGCGCTTGCGGAGCCTACCTGCCCAGGGCGTCTCGCCCTAGCGGGGAGCAGCGCGCAACGCCCTGGCTCAGCCGTACCGCCAAGGCCCTGGCGGCCACGGCCGTGGCGGCTGGGCTCTGGCTCGGCGCGCAGGGGATCGGCCTGGTGCGCGGGGCGATCTCGCACGCCCCGAGCCTTGCCGGCATCAAGGTCGGAGACGCCCAGCAAGCGGTCGAACGACGCATCGGCAAGCCGGACGTCAAGCCGACCGAGGTCTTCTGGAACGGGGTGGACGGCAAGCCTCACCGGGTCGGGCTCTGGAGGTACGGCCTGACCCCCGACTCCGAGGTCGCAAACCTGACCGTGACCTTCCTGGACGGCAAGGTCTACCAGGTCGGTGCGCTCGACAGGATGTACCCGACGAGCGAAGGGCTGCGCGTGGGCGATCGCATCGCCAAGGCCAGCCGCCTCTACGGCACCCCGATCGAGGAGAACCTGGTCTCCGGCCTGATGCCCATGAAGTACGTGCGACAGGGAGTCGTGGTCAAGGTCGTGACCATGCCGGGCGACGATCGGGTGCTCGCGGTCGGGCTCGAGTCCCCGCGCGCGCTGCCGACGGCCTCGGCGGACGACGGCGCGATGGGCGAGCGCAAAGGCCTCGATCGGATCACGACCACCCCGCTGTGATCCCGGCTAGGCCCGCTGGCACTCGGGACAGTAGTAGGTTCCGCGGCCGCCCACCCTGGTCTTGAGGATGGGGGTGGAACAAACCGGACAGGCCGCCTTTTCTCTCGCGAAGACCCTCAGAAAGTCCTGGTTGGTGCCGTAGCGGCCCATGCCGTCCCGGTAGTCCCTGAAGGTGGTCCCCCGGTGCTCGATGCCGTGACGCAGGACCTCGCGGATCGCCGCGTGGAGGCGCTCGGCTTCGGCGAAGCTCAGCGCGCCGCGCTCCGGATGAAGGCCCGCCAGGTGGAGGGCCTCGTCCACGTAGATGTTGCCGAGCCCGGCGACCACCTTCTGGTTCAGCAGCAGCGGCTTCAGGGTCCGGGCGCGCGCCGTGCGCCGGGCGAAGGCCTCGAGCCCGAACTCCGGCGACAGGGGCTCGGGCCCCATGGCTGCCAGGGTCGGGATGGTCCCGTAGGCGCCGGGGGGCACCACCTGCAGCCGGCCGAAGCGCCGCGGATCGTTGAAGAAGAGCCCCGTGCCGTCGTCGAGGAAAAAGCTCACGCGCAGATGCCGCATCCCGGCGCTTGGCGCCGCGGCGACCGCGAGTTGGCCGGTCATTCCCAGGTGGATGACGAGATCCCTGTCGCCCAGCGCGGCGATCATGTACTTGCCGCGCCGGCGCAGCGCCTCCACGCGCCGGCCCTCGGCGTCGCGCAGGTCCCGGTAGTGCGGGTCCACCAGCGCCTGCGCGACGCGGGTGATCCGGCGCCCGAGCAGGAGGGGCTCGAGATCGGTTCGGATGGTCTCGACTTCGGGCAGCTCAGGCATCGGGCCTCCTCGTCTCGGTGACCATGGTACCCGGGGCCCGGCCCCGCGTTAAGGGCCGCTCGAAAGCGTGGTAAGATGGGCACCTCAAGAGAGGAGCCCCCATGCCAGTCAGCCTCAGCGAGCGCATCGATGCGCTCTTCGACCAGATGATCGAGCAGCAGCGCGCCAAGGTCCTGCGGATCGCGCGAGAGATCAACCCCACCATCACCCCGGACGACGTGCTGAACCCCCACGACTTCCCCGATCTGAACGTCGATGCCCAGTACAACTTCGAGGACGGGATCCTCTCGGGCTACATCGGGGCCCAGATGGCCGTGCGCGCCGAGATGGCCTCGCTCGCCCACGCGAGCGAGTCACGCGAGGTCGGTTAGCCCCAGCCCCAGCTGGCGAGGCGCCTCGAGTGCGGCGAGGATCTTGAGCTGCGCCTGCGGGAAGGCGAACGCCTCCAGGCCCTCCGGGTGCACCCAGCGCCGATCGTCCGTTTCGCCGGGCAGGACCGCCCCGGCGGCGGGGTGGGCCGTGAAGGCCCGGTAAACGGCGCTGAGGTGGGTGAACTGGTGCGAGACCGTCACCAGAGGCGTCACCGCGGCCAGCCCCGGGCCGAACCGCTCGGACCAGGCGAGCGCTAGCCCCGTGGCCGGCTCGACCTCGGCCAAGAGTTCGAAGGTCGGGAACTCCCAGAGCCCACCGAGCAGGCCTTTTGTCGGCCTGCGGATGATGAGCAGCCGGCCCAGGGGATCGGCGATCAGGCCGACCGCGAACGTCACGGGCCGCGGCGGAGCCTTCTTGCTCTTGACGGGCAGCTCTTCGACCCGACCGGCGGCTTTCGCCCCGCAGAGCGCCGCGAGCGGGCAGGAGGCGCACGCCGCCTGCCGGGGGGTGCAAACCGTCGCCCCGAGCTCCATCAGGGCCTGGTTGAACCACCGGGCCCCACCGGTGGGGATCAGCCGTGCGGTGAGATCCTCGAAGCGCTTGCGGCTCTGGGGCCTGGCGATGTCGTCCTCGACGAGAAAGAGGCGCGAGAGGACCCGGAACACGTTGCCGTCCACCGCCGGTCGCGGCAGGTCGAAGGCGATCGAGGCGACGGCCCCCGCCGTGTAGTCGCCGATGCCGGGCAGCGCCCGGATGGCGTCGTAGTCCTCGGGGAAGATCCCCTGGTGCCCGGCCACGATCTCCCGGGCGGCCTTCTGGAGGTTGCGCGCCCGCGAGTAGTAGCCGAGGCCCTCCCAGTGCTTCAGGACGTCGTCGATCGGCGCCGAGGCGAGCGCCTCGACCGACGGGAAGCGCCGCATGAAGCGGTCGTAATAGGGGATGACCGTCGCCACCTGAGTCTGCTGGAGCATGACCTCCGACACCCAGATCCGGTACGGATCGCGCGTCTCGCGCCACGGCATGGGGCGCTTGTTCGCCTCGAACCAGGCGAGCAGATCGGCCGCCAGCACGCTCGCGCGCCCGGGCGACAGCGGGATCGGTTGGAAGGAAGGTGTTTTCGAGGCCATCAGGCAGCAGCGTACCACCCAAGAAGCCGCGGCCGCAACGCCCGTGGGCGTTGCGGCCGCGCTTGAACGCTGATGGGAGGCTAGACGCCGGCCAGCCCGAGCATGGAATCGAGCGCCTCGGACTTCTGCTCGGCCGCGGCCTCCTTGACCGCCGCGCCGGTATCGGTGTCCATGAAGTCGCCGAAGGCATCGGCGAACTGGTCCCAGTCATCCGATTGGGCGGCCTTGAAGGCCTTGGTGGCCGCAGGCAGCACGTCGCCCATGGTCTTGGACACGTTCTCGCTCAGCACGCCCGAGTCCTTGAGGGCGCCGAGGGCTCCGTCGAAGCCGCCGTTGTTGTAGGCGTCCACCACTCCGCCGAGCTTGCCGAGCTCCGGGGTGTCGGTGATGTTGCCCATGCCCTTGAGGATCGCGCCGGCGTCCTGCTTGAGGACCCCGTTGGCCACGCCCACCGCGTCGTTGAGCACGCCCATGGTCTTGTCGTCGAAGAACTTGCCGAGGCCGTCCTTGCCGCCGATGGCGCCGAGCAGGGCCGCGGGGTCCTTGTTCTCGATGGCGTTCACGGCGCCGGCGCCCATGGTCATGTACTTGCCCGCGTCGCCGCCGACCATGCCGCCCAGCGCCCCGAGGCCGCCCGCAAGTCCGCCCTTCTCGACGGCGCCCAGGATCTCGGCGCCCTTGGCGCCCCACTTGGCGACCTCGCCCAGGGTGCCGCCCAGGCCGCTCGCGGCCCCGGCGATCGCGCCCAGGGCGGACTTCAGGTTTCCGCTCTTGAGGGCCTCCGCGAGTTCGATGGCCTTCATGGCCATCTGGGCGTACTTCATGGCCATCGAGACGACCTGGAGGCCCGGCACGAACATGGCCACCAGCGAGAGAACCGGCAGGACCTTCGCGACCAGGTTCTTGAGCTTGCTGAGGAAGCCGCCCTTCTTCTTCTTGGGGGCCTCGGCCTTCTTGGCCTTGCCGGTGGCCTGGCTCGAGATGTCGACCTCGCCCTCGTTGCCCACCGCCGACGCCGCGCCGTTCTTCATGTTGAAGACCTGCTGCATGACGTTGAAGCGGTTCTGGTCGTCCACGTTGTCGAGGTTGAGGGCCTTGGGAGCCCCGCCGGCCGGCAGAAGGTCGCCGCCCGCCTCGGGCTTGATGGCGCCGCCGCCCACGCTCGGAAGGGAGAGGCCGGAAGCCTCGCCCTTGGCCTTCTCCATCGGAGTTTCGAGGTACTGGACGCCGGATTCCACGTCGGTAACGACCGGGCTCTCGACAGGTGCTTGAGCCGCCTCGAGCGGACCGGTCTTCGCCTTGTAGAGGCCGCTATTTTGAATGTTTGCCAACGTCGGGTCGATGCCGCCCATACGATTCTCCTTTTGCGTCAGGGGGTCAGTTACGGTCTTTATGGACGGCTCCTCGTTAAATATTGTCGAAGCGAATCAACGGACTGTTAAATCTCGATTTTATTTCCGTTGGGTCCAGGCCGGAGTGGCCGAGGGGGTGGCCGTGCGCGCGGCGGGCACGGGGCGCTCGGACTTGAAGACCCATCCCGCCTGGACAGGGACGGGGCGAGGCGCCGCGGGGCCACCCGTCGCATGGCAAGCCGCCGAGAGCATTGCGCCCAAGCAGAGGATCAAGGATGCGGGCCTGAGCCGTTCGCGTCGCGCCGTCTTCATGGCGTCGATTCTAGCCCGAGGGGCACGCCTCGCTTGTTCGGCGAGACCGCCAAAAAACTTGGGGCGCCAGAGGGGCTGTAAGCAAGCGACAATCAATCGATTCTGCTATCATGCCGTCAGGCGATCCGGCCCCCCTCGTGCGTCGGCGCGGTTCGCGCTCCCTACTTCTCGCACCAGAAGGACCTGTCATGTTTTCGAAAGTGCTGATCGCCAATCGCGGTGAGATTGCCGTCCGCATCATCCGGGCCTGCCAAGAGCTCGGCATCAAGACGGTCGCCGTCTACACCGAGGCCGATCGGGAGGGCCGCCACGTCCAGCTCGCCGACCAGGCCTACAGCCTCGGCTCGGACTCCTACCTCAACACCCAGGCGATCTTCGCCATCGCCGAGCGCGCGGGCGCGGACGCCGTCCACCCCGGCTACGGCTTCCTCGCCGAGAACGAGCGGTTCGCCCGCGAATGCCGCGATCGCGGCCTGACCTGGATCGGTCCCAACCCCGCCTCGATCGGACTGATGGGCTCCAAGACCGTCGCGCGCCGCATGGCCATCGAGGCCGAGGTGCCCGTGGTGCCGGGGATCACCGAGGCCCTGACCGAACCCGAGGTCGCCCGCTCCTTCGCCGCCAAGCACGGCTACCCCTGCGTCATCAAGGCGGCCGCCGGCGGCGGCGGGCGCGGCATGCAGGTCGTGCACGCCCCCGAGGAGGTCGAGGCCGCCATCGCCAAGGGCATCCGCGAGGGCGAGGCCTACTTCGGCAGCGGCGAGGTCTACATCGAGCGCTACCTCGGCAGGCCCCGCCACATCGAGATCCAGATCCTCTGCGATGCGCACGGCAACGCCGTCGCGCTGGGCGAGCGCGAGTGCACCATCCAGCGCCGCCACCAGAAGCTGGTCGAGGAGTCCCCCTCGGTGGCCCTGACCCCCGAGCTGCGCCGCGCCATGGGCGAGGCCGCGGTCCGCATGGCCAAGGCCGTCGGCTACGACAGCGCGGGAACCTGCGAGTTCCTGTTCCAGGACGGGGCCTTCTACTTCCTCGAGATGAACACCCGCATCCAGGTCGAGCACACCGTCACCGAGATG
>DATNQI010000002.1 GCA_036704125.1 Pantanalinema sp.
AACAAGGTCAGCCCCCCCTTCCGGGTCGGCGAGTTCGACCTGATGTTCGGCGAGGGCGTCAGCCGCGAGGGCTGCGTGCTGGACATGGCCGTCGAGCACGAGATCGTCAAGAAGAGCGGCTCGTGGTTCAGCTACGGCGACAACAAGATCGGCCAGGGCCGCGACGGCGCCAAGAACTTCCTGGCGAGCCAGCCCGACCTGCTCGCCGAGATCGAGGGCCTGGTCCGCACCAAGCTGACCCTCATCAACCAGGAGGTGGCTCCGCCCGAGCCCGTCCTCGACCTGCCCGACGAGGACGAGGACGACCTGTAGCGCGAACGAAGCGGGCCGCCCACCGGGCGGCCCGTCTAGTTTTATGGTATTCCCCCGCCCCCCGGTGGGGCGGGGGCAGGGGTGGGGGGATTCAATCGTTCAGAGTCCCCGTCAGCTGTTGCTCGTCACCGATCGGATCCGCCCGTCCACCATGTCGATGACCCGGTCGGCGTGCTGCGCCAGCTGCGGGTTGTGCGTCACCACGATGATGGTCTGCCCCAGCTCGCGGTTGTACCGGCGCAGGAGGCGGTAGATGGCCTCGCCGGTCCCCGTGTCGAGGTTGCCCGTCAACTCGTCGCCGAGCAGCAGGGCGGGGCTCTGGATCAGGGCGCGGGCGATCGCCACGCGCTGCTGCTCGCCCCCCGAGAGCTCGGCGGGCTTGTGCTCGAGGCGGTGCGAGAGCTCCACCTCGTGCAGCAGCTTCTCGGCGAGCGGCCGGGCTTCCTTGGTCGAGGCGCCCGCGACGAGCAGCGGGGCCATCACGTTCTCGGTCGCCGTCAGCTCGGGCAGCAGGAAGTGGAACTGGAACACGAACCCGATGGCCTTGTTGCGCAGCGCGGCGAGGCGCCTGTCGCTCATGCCGGTGGTCGATTGCCCCTGGATGCTGATGGTGCCGCTCGAGGGGCGATCGAGCCCGCCGAGCAGGTAGAGCAGGGTGCTCTTCCCGCTGCCGCTGGGGCCGGTGATGGCGATGAACTCGCCCTTTTCGACCGAGAGGCTGACGCCGCGCAGGACCTGGAGCCCCTCCTTCTTGAAGGACTTGGTGACCTCGGCGGCTTGCAGCACGATCTCGCTCACGGGGCGCGCCTCATCGATAGTCCGGCCCGATCACCAGGGTGTAGTCGGCCGAGTAGGGAGTGGTGTCGTCGCTCATCTGCCAGGGGGCGTTGGGCATCAGCGACGCGAGGGCCGGGTCGTGGGCCGGGTTGCCGTTGCGCCCGATGATGCGCGTCGCGGTGCTGGTGCCGTTCGAGGCCGGGGCGGTGCGCACGACCAGAAGGCCTCGCTCGCTGAGGGCGGAGGCGACCTTGGTGGCGGCCTGCTCCTTCTGGGGACCGTAGAGGATCTCGACCGAGGCGGCCACCTCGGCATCCTTCTTGGCGGGCTTGGCGTCCTCGGTCAGCTTGGCGACCAGCGTCTCGATCCGGCCGCGGTTGGGGATCCAGTAGCCGCTGTAGCCGAAGTCGCCCGGCAGGGTGGTGTAGCTGATCGCCGGCCGATTCTTGGCGAAGGTGGCGAGCTCTCCCAGCTCGCCGGCCGAGAGGTCGGTCGTGAAGAGCTTTCCGCTCGCCGCGGCCATCTGGGGCAGGCGCCACCAGTTGATGGGGTTGAGGAGCTTTTGCTCCACCGCGTGCATGAGGTGCTGCTGGCGCGCGACGCGCCCGATGTCGCCCAGGGCGTCGTGGCGAAAGCGCGCGAAGCCGACGGAAGTCTTGCCGTCCAGGTGCTGCCAGCCCTGCTGGAGGTCGATGAAGAGCTTGGCCGTGTGGTCGGTGTAGTGCATGGGGTTCTCGACGAAGACGTCGACCCCGCCCATGCTGTCGAGGAAGGAGATGGCGCCGCTGAGGCTGACCTCGACCACGTGGTCGACATTGAGGCCCGTCAGGTTCTCGACCACTTCCTTGGTGCGCTCGGTGCCGCCGAGGGAGTGGGCCGCGTTGATCTTCTCGGTGCCGTACTCGGGGACCAGGACCTTGGTGTCGCGGGGGATCGAGAGCACGTGCAGGCGCTTCTTCTCGGGCAGCACGGTGACGAGCATGATCGTGTCGGTGCGGGCGCGCTCGTTGCGGATCCGCTTGCCCGCGGGGTCGTAGTTGTCGTCGATGCCGAGGACGAGGATGCTCTGGGGGCGGCCCGGTTGCTTCCCGAAGGAGAGGAAGCTGGGCGGCGAGGCGAGCACGTTGCGGCCGAGGACGCCGAAGAGACCGCCGAAGGCCCCCATGAAGAGGCACGAGGAGATGAGGAGTGCTTGGCGGCGGCGGCGGTAGCGCGCCTCTTGGCGAGCGCGCGAGGCGGCGGGCTTACCCATGGTAATTGTTGGCCATCCTTCTTTTGGTTGTTTCTTCCGAAATTGTAGCACAGGCCCGTGCGGCGCGGGTTCGCGGCCCCATGGATCGGCTGAAAACTTCTTGCTTGGACCCTGTTGACACCATAACCACCCTTTGATATAGTCTTAATTGTTCGCGGGGCGAACGAAACAAACATTCCGCGTTAGCTCAGTTGGTAGAGCGGGTGACTGTTAATCACTAGGTCGCTGGTTCGAGTCCAGCACGCGGAGCTAGAAGAGAAGCGGGTTTCAGCCGAGAGGTTGAGACCCGCTTCTTCTTTCGGGTCTAGGCTGGGTCTAGAAGCTAGATCAATCCGGAGCACCTTCCAT
>DATNQI010000003.1 GCA_036704125.1 Pantanalinema sp.
CACGCACCTCAAGAGCGGCTAAACTGGGCGTGAGCGGCCTTCGCGCCAATAGTGACGCCTGGTAGTCAGAGGAGGAACCCCCCTTGTCTTACCATCCTGCCTTTGGATGCGGCGACAAGCCCCAGTACGGCCTGTGATCCCCCTGTCATTCGTCACGCACCGCTTCAAATGACAGGAGTCTTCACCATGCAAACCGCCGAAAACGCCCCCAAGGTCTACTCCGAGGAGTCCGTTCCTCACCTCAAGCCCCCCGCCCCGGCCGAGGCCTTCGCCCACCGCAACGTCCGCCAGGGCGAGTTCTGGCGCGAGATCCCGGCCTACCGCGACGTGGACGAGGCCACCTTCCTCAGCCACCTGTGGCAGGGCAAGCACTCCATCACGACCGTCGAGAAGCTGATCGAGACCATCCAGGAGCTGGCCCCGGCCGACTTCGTCGAGGACGCTCGCGCCGGCTTCGCCAAGGCCCCCATGTCGGTGCGCGTCTCGCCCTACATGCTCGCGCTCATCGACTGGAAGGATCCCTACAAGGACCCGATCCGCACCCAGTTCCTGCCGCTCGGCTCGCGCCTGATGCCTGACCATCCCGAGCTCACGCTCGACTCGCTGCACGAGCAGGAGGACGCCCCCACCCCGGGCCTGACGCACCGCTACCACGACAAGGCACTGTTCCTGCCCCTCGACATCTGCCCGGTCTACTGCCGCTTCTGCACCCGCTCCTACGCGGTCGGCATGAACACCGAGGAGGTCGAGAAGGTCCAGCTCTCGCCGAGCGCCGCGCGCTGGGCCAAGGCGTTCCAGTACATCTCTGAGCGCCCCGAGCTCGAGGACATCGTCATCTCCGGCGGCGACACCTACCAGCTGTCGGCCAAGAACATCCGCCTGATCGGCGAGACCCTGGTCAACATGCCCAACGTCCGTCGCATGCGCTTCGCGACCAAGGGCCCGGCCGTCATGCCGATGAAGATCATCTCGGACACCGAGTGGTTCAACGCCATCTGCGACGTGGCCGACATGGGCCGCAAGATGGGCAAGGAGGTCGTCCTCCACACCCACTTCAACCACCCCAACGAGATCACCTGGATCACCGAGAAGGCGATGCGGATGTTCTTCGAGCGCGGCGTCTACGTCCGCAACCAGACGGTGCTGCAGCGCGGCGTCAACGACACCAAGGAGACCATGCAGCTGCTGGTCAAGCGCCTCGGCCACATCAACGTGCACCCCTACTACGTCTACATGCACGACATGGTCAAGGGCGTCGAGGACCTGCGCACCACCATCCAGACCGCCCTCGACATCGAGAAGTGGGTCCGCGGCTCGACGGCCGGCTTCAACACGCCGACCTTCGTCTGCGACGCCCCCGGCGGCGGCGGCAAGCGCGACGTGCACAGCTTCGAGTACTACGACCGCGAGAACGGCATCGCCGTCTACACGGCGCCGAGCGTCAAGAAGGACGAGCACTACCTCTACTTCGATCCCATCGACCAGCTCGGCCCCGAGGCCCAGGCCCGCTGGAAGGACCAGGCCAAGATCGCGGCCATGATTTCCGAGGCCAAGAAGAAGGCCGGCGTCATCTAGGTCGCCTCGGCTCCTTCTTTCAATCAAGCGCACGGGGCAGGCGAGTTCGCCTGCCCCGTGCGCTTGCGCATGGCTCCCCCGCCCCGTGGACGCGGGATTTGTCCTGCGCAATTCGCAACGATATAATGCGGCCAGAGAAAGCCGAGGGGGGTTGAATGCAGCATCCCGAACCCACACCCTTCACCGTCGAACACGAGACTTGCGAGCAGACCCTTGCGCGCTTCAAGGCGATGTTCGACAACACGGTGCATCTGCTGGGCCTCCTGGACCCGCAGGGCCACATGCTCGAGGCGAACCGAGCGGTGCTCGCGTCGATCGGCTGGGCCGGCGAGGCGATATTCGGTCGCCCCCTGTGGGAATCTCCCTTGTTCTCCCATGACCCGGCCCTCCAGCGACAGCTGAAGGAAGGGATCAAGCAAGCAGCCGCGGGCCACCCGGTCCGCTTCGAGGCCGACCACCCACGCCCCGACGGCAGCTGGTTCAGGGTCGACTTCTCGCTCTCCCCGGTCAAGGACGCTGCCGGCACCGTCCGGTACCTGGTGCCCGAGGGCCGCGACATCACCGAGAAGCACCGCATGAGCCTGGAGCTCGCCGAGGCGAACGCCCGGCTCAGGGCCCAGAAGGAGCTGATCGAGGCAGAGGCCGAACGCCGGGCAAAAGCCCATGCCGAGAGCGAGTCTCGCTTCCGGGCCATCTTCGACCAGACCTTCCAGTTCATCGGCATCCTGGACGCGACCGGCCACGTCCTCGAGATCAACCGGACCGCCCTCGAATCGGTGGGGGTCCGCCTCGAGCAGATCAAGGGCAAGCCCTTCCACGAGACGCCCTGGTGGACTCACTCGCCGAGTGCGCAGGCTCGCCTTAAGCAAGCGATCGCCGTCGCGGCAGCCGGCGGCTTCGATCGCTTCGAGTCGACGCATCCTCTCGCCGACGGCAGGACCATCGAGGTGGACTTCTCGATCAAGCCCTTCAAGGACGAGTCGGGCGAGGTGGTCATGCTGATCCCGGAAGGGCGGGACATCACGGTGAGAAAAGAGCTCGAAGCCGAACTCCGCGCCCAGTTCGAGCAGCTCAAGGCCCTGGACATGCTCAAGAACAATTTCGTGAACGCCGTGACCCACGAGCTCAGGACCCCGCTCGCGACCATCGTCGGGTACTCCGAGTTTTTGGAGGACGAGATCGGCGGCCCTCTCGGCCGCGATCAGAAGGCCTACGTCGAGGAGATCATCCGAGCGGCCGGGCGGCTCGAGCACCTGGTCAACGACCTGCTCGACTTCGCCCGGATGGACGCCGGGACCTTCCGCCTCAACACGGCGCCGCTCGACCTGCGCGACCAGATCGCAAGGGCCGTCCGGAGCCTTCGCCCGCAAGCCCAGGATCACGGCGTGAGCATCCGGATGGAGCTGCCCGCCCAGGCGCTGACGGTGAGCGTCGACCCTCTTCGCATCGCCCAGGTCCTCTCGAACCTGCTGCACAACGCGCTCAAGTTCGCGCCTCGCGGGACCGAGGTGCGCGTGACGGCGATCCGCGAGGGCGATTTTGCACGCTGCGCGATCGCGGACCGCGGCGAGGGCATCCCGCTGAGCGAGCAACCAAGGCTTTTCCAGCGCTTCCAGCAGCTCACGGCGGGCCTGCGCGAGGGCAAGGGCAGCGGCCTGGGCCTGAGCATCAGCAAGGCGCTGATCGAGGCCCACGGCGGGAGGATCTGGGCCGAGAGCGAACCCGGGGCGGGCAGCACGTTCTCGTTCGAGCTCCCCGTCGCCCCCGACTCCGCGGCGATCGCTCAAGACGTGGCGGGCACCGGGCGCTGAGGGCCTGCCCGTCGGGGTTCTCGTTGCTCACCAGACGATCTCGACGGGGTTCTTTTCGGCTGGCGATGAGAGCCGCGCCAGGGCCCCATCCAGTCGCGCACGGTCGAACCCCACGATGGTTTCGCCGCCGACGACGATGACGGGCGTCCCCCGGTAGCCCTTGCGCAGGAACTCGCTGCGAGCCGAGACGTCGCGGCCGATGTCCATGTTCACGAACGGGACGCCCTTGCGCGTCAGGTACTCCTTGACCGCGTGGCACGGCGGGCAGCCTTCTTGCGAGTATACGATGATCCGATCGGCCATGGCACACCTCCCTGCGTCCTCTTCACGCACCGCAGAGCGTAGCAGAGGCGCCAGGCGCGCGCATCGGCCGGACGCCCCGCAGGTGCAGGCTTGCCAAGGCTCGCCTCGCGGGTTAACTTGAGACTGCCGCCCCCTCTGCTGCCGGAGGCCCAAGCCATGCCGACCCGCATCCTCGAAGCGCGCCGCGACGGCGTGGTGACCCTCGTCCTGGAAGGGGATAACGGCCTCAACATCCTGCACCGGGAGACCCTGGAGGCGCTGCGTCAGACGCTCCTGCGCCTGTCCCAGCAGGCGGGAATCTCGGCGCTGGTCCTCACGGGCGCCGGCGATCGCGCCTTCAGCGCCGGGGCGAACCTCAACGAGGTCGCCGAGCTCACCCCGGCGGCCGCCCTGGACTTCTCGCACCTGGGCCAGGGCGTGACCTCCTTGCTCGCCGACTTCCCCGCGCCCGTGATCGCCGCCCTCAACGGCCTGGCCTACGGCGGCGGCCTGGAGCTCGCGCTCGCCTGCGACCTGCGCCTTTCGGCCCCCCACGCGCGCTTCTGCTACCCTTCGAGCAAGCTCGGGATCCTTCCCGGCTTCGGGGGCACCCAGCGCTGTCCCGGCGTCATCGGCACCGCCCGCACCAAGGAGCTCTTGTACCTGGGGCGGGTCATCGACGCCGGCTGCGCCGAGCGCTGGGGGCTGGTCAACGCGGTGGCCGAGGACGTGCGCGCCGAGGCCGAGCGCTGGGCGACGGATCTCTCGGAGCGCGACGCCTACGCCCTTCGCCAGGCCAAGGAGACCATCGGCATGACCGAGCGGGCGGATTTCTTCTTCGAGCAGGAGGCCTTCGCCAACTGCTTCCGCCAGCCGGGCATCCGCGATCGCCTGCGGGCCTGGGAAGAGGCGAAGCGCTAGCCCATGGATCTCAAGGAGCTGACCGAGCGGATGCACGACTTCGTCCGCACCAAGGGCTGGTACGAAAGGGAGTCGAAGCGTCCTCAGACCCCTTCCAACCTTGCCAAGTCGCTGGTCATCGAGTCGGCCGAGGTGCTCGAGCACTTCCAGTGGAGCGAAGCGGCCGATCCCGAGGCGCTCGGCGACGAGCTCGCCGACGTCCTGCTCTACCTCATGCAGCTCGCGGACGTGGCCGGGGTCGATCTCGAGGCCGCGACCCTCGCCAAGCTCGCCAGGAACCGCGATCGCAACTGGTAGGCCCCTGTGCTAGAATTTTAAAGGCGGGTTAAAGCTCCGATTCCCGCGTCAGTCCTAGAACAACGAGGTTCAGAACACATGGATCGCACCGTCATCGTCAGCACCGCTCGCACGCCGTTCGGCAAGATGAGCGGAGCCCTCAAGGATTTCAAGTCGCCCGAGCTGGGCGCGCTCGTGATCAAGGAAGCCCTGAAGCGCGCGGGGGTCGCCCCCGAGCTGGTCGAGAACGTCCTGATGGGCATCGTCCTCCAGGCGGGCGTGGGCCAGATCCCCTCGCGCCAGGCGGCCATCAAGGCCGGCATCCCGGCCACCGTTCCCTCCTTGACCCTCAACAAGGTCTGCGCCTCGGGCATGCGCGCCATCACCCTGGCCGACCAGCTCCAGCGGGTCGGCGACGGCGAGATCTTCGTCGCGGGCGGCATGGAGAGCATGACCAATGCCCCCTACCTCCTCAAGCAGGCCCGCTCGGGCTACCGCATGGGCAACGCCGAGGTCATCGACGGGATGATGTTCGACGGGCTCACCTGCGCCTTCCACAACGTCGCGATGGGCGTCCACGGCGACACCACCGCCAAGGAGTTCGGCCAGACCCGCGAGGAGATGGACGCCTGGGCCGCGCGCAGCCACCACAAGGTCCACGAAGCCGCCGAGGCCGGCCGCCTCGACGCCGAGATCGTCGCGGTGCCGGTGCCCCAGCGCAAGGGAGACCCGGTCATGGTGACGCGCGACGAGGGCGTGCGCCCCGACACGTCGAGCGAAGCGCTTGCCAAGCTTCGCGCCGCCTTCACCAAGGACGGCGTGATCACCGCGGGCAACGCCCCCGGCATCAGCGACGGGGCCGCGGCCCTGGTGCTCATGAGCGAGCGAAAGGCGCACGAGCTGGGCCTCAAGCCGCTCGCCGCCATCGTCGGGCACGCCAAGGTCGGTGCTGAGCCCGCCTACCTCTCCACCGTTCCCGGCCTCGCCATCCAGAAGGCCCTCGCCCAGGCCAACCTCACGGTCGACCAGATGGACCTCTTCGAGATCAACGAGGCCTTCGCCGCCGTCACCCTGCGCTCGACCGACATCCTCTCGGGCGGCGACGCGGGCAAGCGCGAGGCCATCCGCGAGCGCACCAACGTCAACGGCGGCGCGATCGCCCTCGGCCATCCCATTGGCGCCTCGGGCGCCCGCATCGTCGCCTCGCTGGCCCACGAGCTCTCGCGCCGCGGCGGCCGCTACGGCGTGGCGGCCATCTGCTCCGGCGCCGCCCAGGGCGATGCCATCATCCTCGAGCGTCTGTAGAAGCGCCTGCGGCTAGAAGTAGAAAGGATCCCTCACCTTGAAGAACATCACCACGGTCTCGGTGCTCGGCGGCGGTCAGATGGGCTCGGGCATCGCCCAGGTCTTCGCCCAGACGGGCTACGCCACCTTCATCTACGACGTGAACGCGGGCGCCCTCGAGAAGTCCAGGAAGGGCATCGAGAAGAACCTCGCTCGCATGGTCGAGAAGGGCAAGCTCGAGGCCTCGGCCATGGAGGCCGCCATCGGCCGCCTGACCTGGACCTCGAACCTCGCGGACCTCTCGAACTCGGATCTCGTCATCGAGGCCATCGTCGAGAAGCTCGACGTCAAGCTCCAGACCTGGAAGCAGGTGGACGAGCTGTGCCGGCCCGATGCGATCTTCGCCTCCAACACCTCGAGCCTGCCCATCACCCAGCTGGCCAACGGCGTCTCGCACCCCGAGCGCTTCATCGGCATGCACTTCATGAACCCGGTGCCCGTCATGCAGCTGGTCGAGATCATCCGCGGCTTCGTGACCTCGGACGAGGTCTACCAGACCGTGTTCGAGACCGCCAAGAAGCTCGGCAAGACCCCGGTCACCGTCAACGACGCCCCCGGCTTCATCTCGAACCGCATCCTGATGCCCATGATCAACGAGGCCATCTTCTGCCTGGGCGAGGGTATCGCCACCAAGGAAGACATCGACACGGTCATGAAGCTCGGGATGAACCATCCCATGGGCCCGCTGACGCTCGCCGACTTCATCGGCCTCGACACCTGCCTCTTCATCATGGAAGTGCTCTACAACGACTTCAGCGACTCCAAGTACCGCCCGGCCCCCTTGCTCCGCAAGATGGTGCAGGCCGGCCTCTACGGCCGCAAGTCCGGCCGGGGCTTCTACGACTACACCGAGACGGCCAAGCCCGCCGCCGCTGCCAAGTAGTGGCGCCTGCGGCTCAAACAATAAGGATTTCCGATGGATCTCGAATTCTCTGACGATCAGCGCGCGCTGCAGGAGATGATCCAGCAGTTCGCCGCGCGCGAAATCGCGCCCCACACCGCCCGGTGGGACCGGGACGACCACTTCCCCGTGGACGTGTTCCGCAAGCTGGGCGAGCTTGGCGTTCTCGGCCTGCCCATTCCCGAGGAGTTCGGCGGCGCCGGCGCCAACCTGCGCGACTACGTGACCGTGGTCGAGGAGCTGGCCAAGGCCGACCCCGGCCTCGCCTGCGCCTACTCGGTCCACGTATCGGCGCACACCCGCTCGGTCTACGAGTTCGGCACCGACGAGCAGAAGGCCAAGTACCTCGCCAAGCTGTGCTCGGGCGAGATGATCGGCGCCTTCGCCCTCACCGAGCCCTGCTGCGGGTCGGACGCCACGGCGCTTCGCACCAAGGCCGAGGAGGACGGCGACTTCTACGTCCTCAACGGCACCAAGCAGTGGATCACCAACGCCAAGAGCGCGGGCCTCTTCCTGCTCTTCGCGCGCACCGACCCGAACGAGCCCGGCGCCAAGGGGATCTCGGCCTTCCTCATCGAGGCGGGCACCCCGGGGCTTTCCCTCGGCCGCAAGACCCACAAGATGGGCATGCGCACCAGCGAGACCTACGACCTGGTGCTCGAGAACTGCCGCGTTCCCAAGTCCGCCCTGATCGGTGAGCTCAACAAGGGCTTCGCGATCGCCATGAAGACCCTCGAAAGCGGCCGCGTCGGCATCGCCGCCCAGGCGACCGGCATCGCCCAGGCCGCCCTCGACCTCGCCAAGAAGTTCTCGGGCGAGCGCGAGGCCTTCGGCAAGCCCATCAACCGCTTCCAGGGCATCCAGTGGAAGATCGCGGACATGACCACCCGGATCCACGCCGCGCGCATGCTGACGTACCGCGCCGCCTGGCTGAAGGACGAGGGTCTGCCCGTCAACAAGGAAGGCGCCATGGCCAAGCTGTTCGCGAGCAAGACCGCCCGCGAGGCCACCAACGAGAGCCTCCAGATCCACGGCGGCTACGGGTACACGGACGAGTTCCCCATCGAGCGGCTGTACCGCGACGCCAAGGTCACCGAGATCTACGAGGGCACCTCGGAGATCCAGAAGATCGTCATCTCGCGCGCCCTCCTGGGTCAGGGCAAGTAAGGAGCAGGCCGCATGGACTTTCAACTGACCGAAGAGCAGCAGATGCTCAAGGAGATGGCCCGGGACCTCGCGGACCGCGTCATCGCTCCGCGCGCGGAGCACCACGACAAGACCGGCGAGTTCCCGATGGCGAACTTCAAGGTCCTCGCCGAGAACGGGCTCCTGGGGATCCCCTTCTCCGAGCAGTACGGCGGGGCCGGGGCCGACTACGTCTCGTACGTGATCGCCCTCGAGGAGATCTGCCGCGCCTGCGCCAGCACCGGCGTCACCATGTCGGTGCAGACGAGCCTGGCTGCTGCCCCCCTCAACCAGTTCGGCACCCACGAGCAGAAGGTGAAGTACCTCCAGCCCCTGCTCGAGGGCGAGACGATCGGCGCCTACTCGCTTTCCGAGGTGGCCGCCGGCACCGACGCCGCGAGCCTCAAGTGCCGCGCGGTCAAGGACGGCGACGACTACGTGCTGACCGGCACCAAGATGTGGGTCACCAACGGCTACTACGCCGACACCTACATCGTCTACGCCACCCTGGACCCCAGCCTCGGCCACAAGGGCATCACCGCCTTCATCGTCGAGAAGGGCACCCCCGGCTTCACCTTCGGCAAGAAGGAGGACAAGCTGGGCATCCGCGGGTCCAGCACCTACGAGCTGGTCTTCGACGGCTGCCGGGTGCCTGCGGCCAACCGCCTCGGCGACGAAGGCCAGGGCTTCAAGATCGCCATGTGGACGCTCGACGGCGGCCGCATCGGCATCTCGGCCCAGGCCATCGGCATCGCCCAGGCCGCGCTGGACCAGGCCATCAAGTACACCCAGGAGCGCAAGCAGTTCGGCAAGTCGATCTCGGACAACCAGGCGATCCAGTTCTACCTGGCCGAGATGGCGACCGACATCGAGGCGGCGCGCCTTTTGATGTACCGAGCGGCCTCGCTCAAGGACCAGGGCAAGAACCACACCCAGGCGGCGTCCATGGCCAAGCTCATGGCCTCGGAGACCGCCATGTGGGTCTCGACCAAGGGCGTCCAGCTGCACGGCGGCTACGGCTTCACCACCGACTTCCCCGCCGAGCGCTTCATGCGCGACGCCAAGATCACCGAGATCTACGAGGGCACCTCGGAGGTCCAGCGGATGGTCATCGCCCGCAACGAACTGGCATAACCCGGCTTCCAACAAATCGCCCGCCCTCGTCGAGGGCGGGCGATTTGTCTTGCGCGGACCTCGCGCGTTCGCTACGATCACGGAGCAACAGGAAAGGGAGCCCATGACCGCCGGAACCATCGACGACTACGCCGCCCGCGTGAAAGCGGGCGATCGCCGCGCGACCGCGCGCCTCATCTCCCTTGTCGAGAACCAGGCCCCCGAGGCCGAGCAGGTCCTCGCCGAGCTGTACCCCGCGACCGGCAACGCCTTCCTCGTGGGCATCACCGGCCCGCCCGGCGCGGGCAAGAGCTCGCTGACGGACCTCCTCATCGCGGCCGTCCGAAGGGACGGCCTCAGAGTCGGCGTCATCGCGGTGGACCCCTCCAGCCCCTTCTCGGGCGGGGCGATCCTCGGCGATCGCATCCGGATGATGCGCCACGCGGGGGACACGGGCGTCTTCATCCGCAGCATGAGCAGCCGGGGCCAGCTGGGCGGCATCGCGCTCGCCACCCGCAGCGCCGCCGAGGTCCTCGACGCCTTCGGCTGCGACGTCGTCCTCATCGAGACGGTGGGGGTCGGCCAGAGCGAGGTCGCGATCGCCCAGGCCACCGACAGCACCGTGCTGGTGCTGCCGCCGAACCTGGGCGACGGGATCCAGGCCATCAAGGCGGGGATCATGGAGGTGCCTGACCTCTTCGTCGTCAACAAGGCCGACATCCCCGGGGCGAGCCGCGCTGCCGCCGAGATCCTCGGCATGCTCGAGATGCAGCCCACGGCCGGCTGGAACCCGAGCGTCGTCCAGACCAAGAGCCTCGCCGAGCTGGACCAGAGCGGCGTCCCCCAGATGTGGGAAGCGCTCAAGCGCCACCGCGCCCACCTCCAGGAGAGCGGCGAGCTCGAGAGAAAGCGATCGCGCCAGGCCCGCGAGGAGGTCGAAGCGATCGCCCTCGACACCGTGCACCGGGCCCTGCGCGATGCGCTGGAGACGCCGGACTTCGTCCGCTGCTTGCACGACGTGCAGGCCCGACGCCTCGATCCGCGCAGGGCCGCCGACGCGCTCATCCGTCGGATCTTGAGGCAGGAGTAGCGCGCTGGGGAAGCGAGCCCTCGAGAAAGGCCACCCAGCGGGAACTGACCCGGACGGCCACCTTGCGATCGATCGTGCCTGTGAGCATGCCGGCGAGGATTCCGCGGTTCTTGGGCATCAGCAGGACCATCGCGAGGTGAACAACGACGAAGAGCAGCAGGGCCACCGCGCCGTAGAGGTGCACCTGCATGACCATCTTCCGGGCAGGCTTGCTCAGCTCCAGGGCCTGCCGGAAATAGAAGGTGGCCCCGCTCAGGACGAGCACGCTCATGGCCAGCTGGGTGACGCCGAGGCCGACCCGCTGCCCCAGGCTGAAGCGCGCCTTCGCGAAGGGAATGCTGCGCCTGCGAAGCAGCAGATACCCGACGACGCCGAGCACGAGGAGCAGCCCTCCCAGGATGACGTGCGACTGGGAGATGACGTTGATGCCGTTGATCTCCCAGTCGTCCTCGTGCCGCCAGATGAACCACCCGGTGGTGGCGAACACGGCGACGGCGGCCGCGATCATCCAGTGCAGAAACCGCTCGGATTTACAGAAGCGCTCCAGGCGATTCATGAGATACCTCCAATCGTTCTAGCGAACCTTGCTCTGAACGTAGCCTTTCCACTCGGCCGGAACGGAACCGAAGCCGGTGGTGGGTAATTCACTTACAAAAGCGAGGAGATCGGACAGTTCCTTTTCATTGAGGGTCATTTTTTGATATTTTAGAAACTTCTCGGTCTTCGAGCGGATCTTTCTCTCGGAGAACACTTCCGCCGTCAAATCCGGGATGTCCTTGCCCCTGAAAGTATCATTCGTGGTCAATCCCTTGGGATGGCACGTCATGCAGGCCTTCCCCGTCGGCCCCTTGGTCATGAAGATCTTCTTGCCGTTCACCGGATCCCCCGCGAAGGCCTGTGCCGGCTGGATGGGAGCAAGCAAGACACCAACGGCGATTACCGCCAACCACTTTTTCATTCGCATCAATTCATCCTCCATGCACGCGGCCGAAACCGGAACGACCTCCAAACCGCGAAAGCAACACCAAGTGGACTCTGCTTCCTCCATTTAGCAGCGCAGAAGTAAAAATCTTGTGAAATCAAGGGCGCGAAACCCGAAGAACAGGAAAGGATGCCCGGTCACGGCACGCCGTGGGGGGCCATCCTTCGCTCGCTCCTGGATCCCGGGGTCCTGATAACCTGGTTTCAAGCCGCACGGTGCGGTAAAATAGGGACGATCGACCTCGAAGGCGCGAGGTTCCTCGCCCCATCTGCTCGTCAAGGAGATCCGAAACCACCATGGATGCCACTGCCACTCGCGCGGTCCCGGCCGCGTCGCCCTACCAGGCCACGAACAAGGTTCGCTTCGTCACGGCCGCTTCGCTCTTCGACGGGCACGACGCGTCGATCAACATCATGCGCCGCATCCTCCAGGACACCGGAGCCGAGGTCATCCACCTGGGCCACAACCGCTCGGTCGCCGAGATCGTCGAGACCGCCATCCAGGAGGACGTGCAGGGCATCGCCCTCAGCTCCTACCAGGGCGGGCACGTCGAGTACTTCAAGTTCATGGTCGACCTCTTGCGCGAGAAGGGCGCGGGCCACATCAAGGTCTTCGGCGGCGGCGGCGGCGTCATCGTGCCCGCCGAGATCGCCGAGCTCGAGGCCTACGGCGTCTCCAAGATCTTCTCGCCCGAGGACGGCCGCCACATGGGCCTCCAGGGCATGATCGACCAGATGATGATGGCCTGCGACGTGGACCTGGCCGAGAAGATTCCTCCCCAGGCCCTCGAGGTCTCGCGCGAGGACACCCCTCTGCTCGCCCGCCTCATCACCCTGACCGAGGCCGACGACAAGCAGGAGGCGGATTTCCGCTACCGCGACCTGTTCCACAAGCTCGCCGAGAAGGGCGAGAGCCGCAAGGTGCCGGTCCTCGGCATCACCGGCACCGGCGGCGCCGGCAAGTCGAGCCTGACGGACGAGGTGATCCGGCGCTTCCTGGCCGACTTCCCTGAAAAGACCGTGGCCATCCTCTCGGTGGACCCCTCCAAGCGCAAGACCGGCGGCGCCCTTTTGGGCGATCGCATCCGCATGAACGCCATCTACGACCCGCGCGTCTACATGCGCTCGCTGGCGACCCGCGCCTCCAACGTGGCGACCAGCAAGGCGCTCATCCAGGCCATCGCGGTGGCCAAGGCCGCGGGCTTCGACCTGGTGGTCGTCGAGACCGCGGGCATCGGCCAGTCGGACTCCGAGATCGTCGATCTGGTGGACGTGTCCCTTTACGTCATGACCTCCGAGTTCGGCGCCCAGAGCCAGCTCGAGAAGATCGACATGATCGACTACGCGGACCTGGTGGTCATCAACAAGTTCGACAAGCGCGGCGCCGAGGACGCGCTGCGCGACGTGCGCAAGCAGTACCAGCGCGGCCACAAGCGCTTCACCGAGGACACCTCGGCCATGCCGGTCTACGGCACGATCGCAAGCCAGTTCAACGACGCCGGCACCAACTGGCTCTACGTCAACCTGATCGAGACCCTGGCCAAGAAGACCGGCATCGACTGGACCTCGTCGCTCGTCGTCACCGAGCGCGAGAGCCGCAAGCAGGCGATCATCCCGCCCGAGCGCAACCGCTACCTGGCCGAGATCTCGGACGCGGTCCAGGGCCACAAGAGGCGCGCCGCCGCCCAGGCCGAGCGCGCCCGCGACGCCTACGCCTACCACACCTCGCTCAAGGCCCTCGGCGACGCCGTGCCCGCCATGGCCCAGCTCTACGACCCGGCCAAGCTGACCGATCAGGCGGCCGATCCGGCCATCCTGCTCCTGCGCCAGCGCTACCAGGAGGCCCTGCGCGACCTGGACGGCGAGAGCCTCAAGCTGCTCCAGGGCTGGACGGCCATGGTCGAGGGCTACACCGCCCCGGTCCACTCGTACACGGTGCGCGGCAAGGAGATCCGGGTCTCCAACTACACCGAGAGCCTCTCGCACCTGATGATCCCCAAGGTCAGCCTGCCCAGGTTCCACGACTGGGGCGATCTGCTCGAGTGGATGCTGCTCGAGAACGTGCCCGGCCGCTACCCCTACACCGCGGGGGTCTTCGAGTACAAGCGCACGGGCGAGGATCCCACCCGCATGTTCGCGGGCGAGGGCACGCCCGAGCGCACCAACAAGCGCTTCCACTACGTCTCCAAGGGCCAGCCCGCCGCTCGCCTCTCGACCGCCTTCGACTCGGTGACCCTCTACGGCGAGGATCCCGACTGGCGCCCGGACATCTACGGCAAGATCGGCAACTCGGGCGTCTCCATCTGCACCGTCGACGACGCCAAGAAGCTCTACTCCGGCTTCGACCTGTGCGCGCCGACCACCTCGGTCTCCAAGACCATCAACGGCCCGGCGCCCATGCTCTTGGCCTTCTTCCTCAACGCCGCCATCGACCAGCAGATCGAGAAGCACCTCAGCGAGAGCGGAGAGTGGGAGGCGGCTGAAGCCAAGATCGACGCCCACTTCAAGGCCCTCGGCCTCGAGCGGCCCGCCTACCGCGGCGCCGACGTGCCCGAAGGCAGCCGCCTCTTCGGTCTTCGGACCCTGGGGGTGACCGGCGACATGCTGGTCGATGCCGAGACCTACGAGCGGATCAAGGCTCAGACGCTCTGCACCGTGCGCGGCACGGTCCAGGCCGACATCCTCAAGGAGGACCAGGCCCAGAACACCTGCATCTTCTCGACCGAGTTCGCCCTGCGCATGATGGGCGACATCCAGCAGTACCTGATCGCCAACGACGTCAAGAACTACTACTCGGTCTCGATCTCGGGCTACCACATCGCCGAAGCCGGCGCGAACCCCATCTCGCAGCTCGCGTTCACTCTCGCCAACGGCTTCACCTTCGTGGAGTACTACCTGAGCCGCGGGATGAAGATCGACGACTTCGCCCCCAACCTGAGCTTCTTCTTCTCCAACGGCATCGACCCCGAGTACGCGGTCATCGGCCGGGTGGCCCGCCGCATCTGGGCGACGGCCATGAAGGGCAAGTACGGCGCCAACGAGCGTAGCCAGAAGCTCAAGTACCACATCCAGACCTCGGGCCGCAGCCTGCACGCCCAGGAGATCGACTTCAACGACATCCGCACCACCCTCCAGGCGCTGTACGCCATCTACGACAACTGCAACAGCCTGCACACCAACGCCTACGACGAGGCCATCACCACCCCCACCGAGGAGTCGGTGCGCCGCGCCATGGCGATCCAGCTCATCATCAACCGGGAGCTGGGCCTCGCCAACAATGAGAACCCCCTGCAGGGCGCCTTCATCATCGAGGAGCTGACCGAGCTGGTCGAGGAGGCGGTGCTCGCCGAGTTCCGACGCCTCTCGGATCGCGGCGGGGTGCTCGGCGCCATGGAGACCATGTACCAGCGCGGCAAGATCCAGGAGGAATCGCTCTACTACGAGCACCTCAAGCACTCGGGCGAGATGCCCATCATCGGGGTCAACACCTTCCTCAACCCCAACCCGGTCGATTACGGCGGCAGCATCGAGCTCATCCGCTCGACCGAGGATGAGAAGAAGCAGCAGATCGCAAACCTGCACGCCTTCCAGGCCCGCAACGCCGCGCGCTCGGAGGAGGCCCTCGGCCGCCTCCAGGAGGCGGCCACCTCGGGCGGCAACATCTTCGCCGAGCTGATGGAGACGGTGAAGAGCTGCTCGCTCGGTCAGATCAGCCGGGCCCTCTACGAGGTGGGCGGCCAGTACC
>DATNQI010000004.1 GCA_036704125.1 Pantanalinema sp.
GCAGCTCAGCCAGCCCGTCCCGTTCCACTGCAAGAGGGTGCGGAAGCGGGCCGCGCTGGAGCCCGGGGCCTGGTTGTTAAGCCCCTTCACCGCCTCGAGGATGTAGGTCGCCCCGTTGGCCGGCGCGTAGCCGCCGAGGCTCAGGCTGAAGTTGCCCGAGGCGTCCGTCTTCCCGGTCGCCACCGTCGTGTTGGCCGCGTCGATGAAGGAGACCGTCGCCGCGTTCACCACGTCCGAGGGCAGGGCCTGCGCCTGCCGGGCGTCGGGCGCGCTCAGGCGCCCATGAACCGAGGCGCTCGCGATCGCCGAGCCCGCCGCGGCGCGATCCCCGATCGCGGGCACGTTCGGCCGCAGCGCCTGGCAACCGAGCAAGGTCAGGGCGAGCACGATCATCGTCCAGCGCGGAAGCTTCATGGTCATCTCCTATGGCTGCAGGCCGCCGGACACGAGCGGAACGAGGGTAAAGGAAGCCGTCGCCGACTGTCCCCCCACCGACACCCGCACCTCACCCGTGGCCGCTCCTTGCGGGACGCGGACCTTGAGCGCCGTGGGGGTCGCCTGGAGGAGGTCCGCCGTCGCTGCGGGGCTGAAGACGACGCTCGCGGAAGCGGTAAAGCCCGACCCTCGGACCGAGACCGTGTCGCCCGCCGTGGCCAGGGCCGGATCCAGGTCCGTCACGCTCAGGCTCGCCCCGAAGCCGATTTTCAGGTCATAGGCGCCGTTCTCGTAGCGCACCCCGTCGAAGGGATCGCGATCGTCGGCCAAGAGGGTCGCGACCAGGGCGCGCAGGCTGGCGAAGTCGCCCTCCTGGACGCCCGTGACGCCGGGGTTGTTGACGAAGGTGTCCGGCGAATCGCCGGCCGGGACCCCCGGGTAGAGCCGCCCGAGCAGCGTCAGCGGGTCGACGGGCGAGGTGGACTCTCGCAGGCTGACCATGAGGCAGAGGGCCGTGGTCGACTGGTTGATGAGGATGGCGAAGCCGGGGGCGGCGCTCGTGAGCGAGCGCCAGCCGCCGCCTTGGTACTGGATGAAGGTGCGGACCCGCACGGCGTCCTTGCCGACCGCGTTCGAGGAGAGGCCCTTCACCGCCTCGAGGTAATAGACCTGGTTCGCGAGCGTCTGCTTCTTGAAGCCCATCCGGAAGCGCCCCTGGGCGTCGGTCAGGCTGGTCGCGACGGTCTCGTTCCGGACCGGGTCGATCACCGACACCGTCGCGGCGGTCGCGACCTCCTCGATGAGGGCCTGCGCGCGATACCGCGGAAACACGACCCGGCCGAAGAGGCTTTTCTCGGGGGCCGCGTCCGGCGTGCGGGCTGCCGGGCACGCGACGAGGCACAGCGCGGCCACCAGCCACGCCGCGCCTCCAAGCACCTTGCTCACCCATCCCGTCACGTCGTGCATCCTCTTCTCTACGGCGTCGGTGGCGGCGGCGGGGTCCCGATGGTGTCGACCACCACCGAGGCCGTGGCCTTGCGGCCGCCGGCCGTTACCACGACGGTGGCGGACCCGGTCGCATCTTGCGCCTGGAAGAAACCGCCCACCAGGGAGAACTGCGGACCGGTCGTCCCTTCGCCGAAGACCGGCGCAGGGACGACGTCCTCCATGGACCACTCGAAGCGGACGTCGGCGATCGGCTGCAAGCCGGCCGCATCCCGGTAGGCCGTCGCGATGAAGCGCCGGGTGCCGTAGGTCGCCATGGTCGCCTCGGACGGCGTGAGCGCGAGGTGGTCGATGACCTGGGACTGGAAGGTCTTCTGCTGGCTGGAAGGGATGGCGATGCCATCCACCGCGATCGCGATCACGGGCGCCGCCCCGGCCCAGTCGGGAAGGCCGTTGAGATAGACGATGCTGCTCCCGGGCTGCAGCATCTCCTTCGGCACGGGGCGCCCGTCCACCAGCACCGAGTAGGTGCCGCCGGGCGGCGGGGCGAGGTTCGCGCCCCGGAGCTGGATTTGCGTGGTGGGGGGGCCGCTCGTGGGAACGATCGAATCCAGTCGCGGGGGAGCCGAGGGGACGAGAACGAGCCTCGCAGGCACGCTTCGATTGGCCAGGACGCGGACCGAGACCGCGTCGGAAGCGACCGCTCCCCCGCCGGCTCGACGGGCGATCGCCGAGAGCGAGTAGGTGCCGGCCGGGATGCCCGGCAGGTTCGCCGTGGCCAGTGGACGCGCGATCGAGGCGGTCGCCACCAGCGCGCTCTGCGCGTCGCGCAGCTCGAGATCGAGGGTGGTCGTGCTCAGGGGAATCGCCTGCGCATCGTAGGCGGGCCAGCGAATGCTCACCGTGAGCGACCCGACCCCTTGTGAAAGGGGGGGCGAAACGGCAGCAAGCCCGGCAGCAGCCCCCGCTCGTGGCGCAGGGGACGTACACCCGAGCGCGCCGAGGGCGAGGATGAGGAGGGCAAGGGGAAACGGACGCATGGGGCCTCCTACTCCACGGACACGGCGACGTCGCCCTCGGCGCGCACGACCACGTTGCGAACCCCGACGGCCTTGCCGTCCGCGGCGATCGCCTGGACCGTCACGTTCCAGGGGCCGGGACCCTCCCCTGTGCCGACGGCCGTCACCACCCCCATCCGATCGACGGCCGCGATGCCGGGGCTCAGCGAGACCCAGTCCACGCGCCCGTGATGGGAGCCGTCGGTCATGGTCACGGTCGCGGTGAGCTGAGCGAAGCCCGGCTGGCCCAGCGCAGCGCCCACGGCCTCGGAGGAGCTCAGCCAGACTTCGGGGGCGAGCGGCGCGATCGCCACCGCGCTCGAGCGGGGCGGCGACGTGGGGGTCGGGGTGGGGGCGCTCGACGCGGTGGGCGTGGCGGTCGGAGGCAGCGCCGACGAGAAGCCGTCCTCACCGTCGGCGCTCGAAGTGGGGGCCGTGCCGGCCCCGGGCAACGGGTCCTCGGTCGCCATGCACCCGACCAGCAGGAGCAAGGCGAGGCTGACGAGGAGGCGAGACGAGCGGTTCGAGCGTGGCGGCATCACATGGCCTCAAGGGTTCACGCGACCGCCCACGTCCGTCCCTCCGGGCGTGGGGGTCGGCTCTGGAGCCGGATCCGGGAAGAGGGCGCCCTGCGCGGGCGGCACGACGGTCAGGGAGGCCGTCGCGCGGCCCGTCTCCGCCGTCACGCTCAGGACGCCGCTGGTCGCTCCCGAGGGCACCAGCACCACCAGAGACGTGCTCGCCCCCGACTCGACGCTCAGCAAGAGCCCGTTCAGGCTCACGGCGTTGCGTTCCGGCGGCAGCTGGAAGCCGTCCCCGCGAAGCGTGAGGCGCTCGTCGACGGCCACGGGGTTCGGGTGGACCGCCGCGAGGAAGAGCGGGTGAACCCCCGCCGGCAGCTTGAGGGCATAGCGGCTCTCGTCGTAGGCCAGCGCCTCCAGGGGATCGCGATCGCCTGCCAGGGCTTCCAGCACCAGCGCCTGGACCCGATCGAACTCAGCGGGGCTGACGCCGGTGCCGTCCGCCGCGAAGACGTCCGGCGCCCCGAGGGTCAGCTTGCCGATCAAGGCTTCCGGGGGAACCGGCGAGGCGCCCGCGCGCAGGGCGACGATGGCGGCGAGCGCGGTCGTCGAGACCCCGATGGAGGCGTCCCCCGTCGTCAAGGCCTGCCATCGGACGCCGTCCCACCGCACGAGCGTCCTGAGCCGGACCGCGTCATGGGCGGCCTGGTTGGAGCTGAGCCCCTTGATGGCCTCCAGGTAGTAGGTGCGCACCTGGGGCCGGAAGCCCGCGAGCGCGAGCGAGAAGGAGCGATCGGGCCTGGTCAGGGTGGTGGCGATGGTACGGCCAAGCGCCGGGTCGATGAGCGAGACCGTCGCGGCGGTGCCCACCTCGGCCTCGCTCGCCTGGACCGACCAGCCCGGCAGCGCCCGCACCTCCCCGCGCAGCCCGGTCTGCGTCACGGGAGACGCCGCCACGCAGGCCGTCAGCAAGCCACTGAGAGCCACGAGCCGCGAGATTGAAGACAGGAGCGCGCGCGTCCGCATCGGGAGCCTCTCGAGCGTCGCTCCGATCTTTTGGAGATGGAGCTTCGCTCTTTGGGTAAGCATTGAATGACAAGGATCACCTACCCGAAACCCGCTCGTCGCGCCATATACAAACCGTCTACAGGCCATTGCAGCACAGCGTTCGACTGGAAGAAAGATGACCCCGGAACACCTCGGCAAGACCACCCTGCTCATCGCCGGCCCTCGCGCCGGCAAGACCGCCCAGCTCTTGGAGTGGCGCGAATCGTGTCGCTTGCCGACCATTTACTTTCGCCTGACGCCGGAGGATGCCGAGCCGGCCTTCGCCCTGCGGCGCATGCTCAGGGACTGGCCCAGCATCCGGACCCACTTCGAGGCGCTCCGCGCGGAGCTTCCCTCCCTCCCCTGGGGGGCCGTGCTCGCCATGGCCATCGACGAGGTCCTCCCCGATCTGTGCCTCTTGCTCGACGACTTCCACCTCAGCGAGGAGACGCCGGAGGCCGCCAGCTGGCTTGCGCTCGTTCGCCACTTCCCCCCCACGGGCACCCTCGCCGTCGCTTCCCGCCACCGGCTGCCCGAGCTCGAGCGCACGCCGCTGATCGTGTGGGACGCCGACCACCCGGCCTTCTCGGAGGCCCCGACCCGCGAGGACCTCGAGGGCTTGCCCCGATCGCTGCTCGCCAAGGCCGTCGTCATGCACGTCGTGGGCGAGGCCTCCCCCTCCTGCGAGGGGGCGGAGCTTGTCCGCCGCAACATCGCTCTCCAGATGCCCGTCGGGACTCACCGCCTGCGAGCGGCATGGCAAGCGATCGCGGGGGTCGCGGCTTCACCCGCCATCCCTGCGATCTGGGGCGAGGTCGAGGCCGAGCTGCGGGGCTTCGTTCGGCGTCACCTGCGCAAGGGCAAGGAGCTTTCGATCCCGGGCATCCTGGAGCGGATCCCGAGCGAGGTCCGGGCCCGCAGCCCCTTCCTGCTCGAGGTGGAAGGGGAGATCCACCTCGAGGCCCGACGCTTTCTCGAAGCCCGCGAGTGCTTCCGAAGGGCGATGGACCTCGCGCCCGACCCCCTGTCCCGGCGCGACCTCCTGATCCACCTGCTCGCGGCCGCCGTCTACCTCTCGGACGACGCCCAAGCCGCCGCGATCCTGGAGAGGCTCGTTCCCGAGGAAGGGAGCGATCCCCCTTACATGGAGGCCCACCTGCTTTACTGGCGCGGGAGGATGGCGCTGGACGCCGGGCGCGTCGACGAAGCGCTGGCGACCTTCCAGCGGGTCCTGAACGTCCCGGCTTCCGGCGATCAAAGGGTCACGCGCAGCCACGCGCGTGCCCTGATCTACCTGGTCAGCATCAACCACAACCTGGGGCACGTCGCGGACGCCACCTCGTTCGCGGAGCGGCTGGTCAACATGTGCCTGGCCTTCGACCTGCACCGCGATCTCTTGAGCGCCTTCTCCCTGCGCTGGCGCTGCCTGGTGCTGGGCGACTCCCGGCCCGCCTCGCTCGCCAAGCTCGTGGACATCCCCGAGGAAGCTTTCCTCGCCCCGAACCCCACCGCCCTCAACCTCTACCTCACCTGCTTCGCGGTGCGCGCCGACGCGATCGCGGCGTACGACCTCGCGCTGCGCCTCTTTCCGTTCGTCCTGGCGCACGCCGTCTCACAGCAGCTGACCATGCGCGTGCCGATCCTGAAGTACTGGCTCAGCCTCACCAAGATCAGAAGGGCCTCCGACGAGATCGACCCGGCCCTCCTGCGCGCCATGTCGGCCGACGAGCAGTACGCGACCCTCACGCCCCTGAACTGGGCCAGTCTCTTCGTCCTGAGCGGTCAGCTCGACGAGGCGGAGGCCGCCATCCTGGCGCACGACGCCTGGAGCAGCGCAGAGGAGCGTGTGCGCGCCCGGCTCTACCTCGGCTGGATCCGCCACCGGCGCGGCGATTCCGGGGCTGCCGACGAGGTCCGGGCGCTCTTGGCGACGCCCGAAGGCACCGGCATGTGGGAGATCGAGGTCGAGATCCTCGCGGAGCTCGGGCTGCGCGAAGCCCCCGCGCTCTTCCAGATGCGCGCGTTCGGCGAAACCGCCTTCGCGAGGGCGAAGCTCGCCTTGCCCCACTGGCCCCGAAAGAAGGCGCTGTCGCTCCTCGCGATCCTGGCCCTGCACCCGCAGGGGATCGAGGCCGAGGCCCTGCGCGATGCGCTGTACCGCGACTCGGACAACTCCGACCCGGCGGGCGCCCTGCGCAACCTGGTCTACGGCCTTCGCCAGGTGCTGACCCCGCTCGGCGCCGCCGACCTCCTCGAGGTGGCCCGGGGGGTCTACCGGTTCAAGTGGGAGCAGGTGGCGCACTGCGACCTTCACGAGTTCGACACCCTCTACCGCAAGGGGCAGGACCTCGAAACGGCCGGGCGACTCGAGGCCGCCGCCCTCTTCTACCGCATGGCGGTCCTCACGGCCGACGGAGCCCTGTTCGCCGATCTCGGCGAGGACGTCTTCGAAGGCCCGCGCCGGGAGTACGCCGCGCGCCTCGAGCACGCCCAGGCCGTGGTCCGGGCTTCGGGGGCGCCCTGGTAGAGGGGGCTCAGCCCGCCAGGTAGTCCAGGACGCTCTGCACGATCACCTTGACCCCGATCGGCAGGGCGTCCTCGTCGATGTCGAAGCTGGGATGGTGGTGGGGCTTGTCGAAGCCCTTGGCGGCGTTGAAGGAGCCGATGAGGAAGTAGCAGCCCGGCACCTTCTGCAGGAAGAAGGCCATGTCCTCGGAGCCCATGGTCCGCTCGGCCTCGACCACCCGCTCGACCCCGACGGCATGCTCGGCGGCCCTGCGCACCAGCCGGGTCATCTCCCGGTCGTTGACCGTCACCGGGTACTGGTGCTTGTACCTGAGCTCGCAGCGCGCCCCGAAGGCCGAGGCCACCCCCTGGGCGAGGGCCTCGATCCGGCGGGGCATCTCGGCGCGCAGCCGCTCGTCGAAGGTGCGCACGGTCCCGCGCATCACCGCATCCTGCGCGATGATGTTGTGGCCCGAGCCCGCGGCGATCTGGCCCACGGTCAAGACCGCCGACTCGAGCGGCGAGACCATGCGGCTCACGACGGTCTGCAGGGCCGTGACGATGTGGGCGGCGACCACCACCGCGTCCACCGAAAGGTGAGGATCGGCCCCGTGCCCCCCCTGGCCGCGGACGTGCAGCTCGAACTCGTCGGCCGAGGCCATCAGGGCCCCCTCGCGAATCCCGAGCGTGCCCACCGGCAGCTCGTTCCAGATGTGGAAGCCGAGGGCCGCGTCCACGCGGGGGCCCTCGAGCACCCCCTCCTCGATCATCAGGTCGGCGCCGCCGGGCCCCTCCTCGGCGGGCTGGAACACGAACTTGACGTTGCCGCACAGCCTGTCGCGGTGCGCGACCAGGAAGCGGATCGCGCCCAGCAGCATGGCCATGTGGGCGTCGTGGCCGCAGGCGTGCATCACCCCGGGGTTGCGCGAGACGTAGGAGTGGGGCGCCTCCTCGTGCAGGGGCAGGGCGTCGATGTCCGCCCGCACCAGCACCGTCTTGCCCGCTCGCGCACCCCGCAAGAGGGCCACCAGGCCGGTCTTGGCGATGCCGGTCTGGACCTCGAGGCCGAGGCCGTGGAGGGCCTGGGCGATCCGGGCCGCGGTGTGGACCTCCTGGAAGCTCAGCTCGGGCCAGCGATGGAAGTCGCGCCGGGTCTCGACCAGCTCCGCGGTCATGGCGTCCACCGCGGCGTCGAGCTTCGAGAGCAGGGCGAGGCGATCGGCGGCGCAGGGATCCAGGAGCGGGGTCGTGTCCATTCGGTTCTCCGGCGATAGAGAGGGGTAAAGCGGCACGGGGGCCGCCTTCCATCTTATCAAAGGGACGAAGAGCGCGCAGCCCCGCGCCCTGGAGGCGCCGAGGCCGTAACGCCCGTTTAGCCCCCCAGGAGGCAGGGTACTGGAAGATCACACAGGCACGAGGAGCGCACGGATGGTCCGAAGAATCTCAAGCGAGCCCGCCATCGCCCGTCCGCTCCGCGCGCCCCAGGCCCCGGCGCCCGCGCAGGCACCGGCGGTGAAGCCCGTGCCCGCCTCTCCTCCTCGCCCGGCGAAGGGGGAGAAGGCCTGGATGAGCGAGATCCTCTTCGAGGCCCAGTTCGATCCCCGCTTCCAGAACGCGCACCCGGGAGGGGCGGGGGAAGCCGAGCGCCCCGGCGCCTCGCGCCCCGGCACTTTCACCCGCTCGGCCCTGCTCGAGGCGAGCGAGGAGGCGCCGGTCGGCGAGCTGCCCCGCAGCCGGGGCCAGTACCGCGCCCTTCTCGGCCGTCTGTTCGACGCGAAGGCCGAGGACGCCGCTGAGGCCATGCGCGACGAGCCCGTCCTCTCGAGCATGCGCGAGGTGTGGCAGCCGGGCCGCCCCGAGGTCAACCGCCGCGTGGCAAGCGAGTTCATGCGCTACTTCCTGCCCAAGCTGGGCGAGGCCTACGGCTTCAAGCCCTGCCCGGTTCAGTTCGACGACACCCTCTCGGGCGGCTACAACGGCCTCTACGATCTCAGGCACGACCGGATCTACCTCCCCGAGAGGACGCTCTCGGGGACCTTCGCCGACTTCATCGACGTGGTCGCCCACGAGGAGATGCACTGCATGCAGGAGCGCCTCATCGCGCGCCTGCACCTGATCAAGCACGGCACCCCGCTCACCCCCGACGAGCGCGCGATCGCGACCTACTGGCGCAACGAGCAGCCCAAGTACCGCTCGGCCATGGCCAACGGCTCAGCGATGAGCCCCGAGACGCGCGCGCGCTACCGCGAGATCGGCCAGGAGTACCACTCCATCCGGACCGGCGCGTACATGAGCGCGCGCCTGAGCACCCCCTGACGGCCATGAGCCAGTTCACCGAGTGGCTCGAGGCGGCGCGCACGCGCCTGGCCCAGGACGACCCGTCAGGCGCCGAGGAGGCGCTGCGCGAGGCCCTCGCCCTTTCCCCCGACGACCTGGAGGCCGGCCTCGAGCTGTGCTACCTGCTCTTCGACGCGGATCGGCACCACGAGGCCGTCCCCGTGCTGGAGGCCCTGCGCCTGCGCCACCCGCGGCACCTGGAGGCCCTCAACAACCTGGTCTACGCCTACATGGCCGTCGACGAGCTCGATCAGGCCGAATCGACGCTGGCGGCCATCTTCGCCTGCGACCCCGACGACGCCGACGCCCACAACAACCTGGGCCTCTTGCGGGAGCACCGAATGGAGCTGACTCTCGCGGCCCCCGCCTTCGAGGCGGCCCTCGAGCGCAACCCGGAGCACCCCTTCGCCTGGGCCAATCTCGCCCGGGTCCGCGAGGCGCTCGGCGACACGCAGGGCACGATCCTCGCCCTGCGGCGCGCCCTCGAGCGGCAACCCGACGCCCTCGACCTGCGCGCCCAGCTGGCGCAGGCCCTGCTCGGTGTCGGCGAGGCGAAGCTCGCCGCCCATGAGCTGAGGCGGCTGTTGCGCGACGAGCCCGACGACGCCTTCGCCCACGGGGCGCTCGGCATGGCCTATCGCCAGCAGCGGGAATGGGAGAAGGCCGCTTCCGCCTTCGAGGAGGCCCTCTCGCGGGACCCGGACCTGCAATCCGCCTGGTTCTACCTGGCGATGACCCTGGCGGACCACGGCCGCCACGACGCGGCGATCGCCACCTACCGCAACCTCCTGGCCCGGTGGCCTCACGACGCCGAGGCCCGCAACAACCTGGGCTTCTTGCTCAGCCGCCGGGGCGAGTTCGCCGAGGCCCTCTGGGAGATCCAGCAGGCCCTGAGGCTCGAGCCGGACCTGCCGGTGGCCTTCCTCAACCTGGGCAACGTGCTGCGCCTCAAGGGCGACCTGGAGGGCGCGATCGCCCAGCTCGAGCGGGCGGTCGAGCGCCTGCCCGACCACGGCGAGGCCCACTTCAACCTGGCCCTGCTGCTCGCCGAGACCGGCCGCATCGCACGCGCGCGCTTCCACTGCAAGCGCTGCCTGAGCCTCAACCTGCGCGACGAGGCGGCCCTGGCCCTGATGAGAAGCCTGCGCGCGCGCTAGTTCGCCCCGTTCCCCCGGGGGCGAGATCCATGGGCTTGCCGATCCGCCTCGGGCGATCGACAATTCAAGGAGCAGAAGTTTTCCCTCATCCATGCCGTCAACGTCGCAGGAGGGCCTCTTGTCCATCCGCCCCAGAACCCGGCTCACGCTCACCCTCGCCCTCGCCCTCGTGGGGATCGCTTCACTGGCGCTTCCCGCTCACGCGGCCGAGCCCTGGTACGCGCTCAAGGTCAGCGCCGAGCTGGGCAACCAGCCGCGCGCCGAGCTCGCGGGCGGGATCGATCCGCTCGCCCTCTTCGGCCTGGCCCAGACCCAGCTCAGCGGCAGCCTGCCCTTCCTCGAGCTGCGGCTCGGCCAGAGCTTCACGAGCACCATCGACGCCGAGATCTCGGCGGCCCTGCGCCAGCGCATCGACCAGCCCCTCGCCAACCCCGAGCTCTACCAGGCCTACCAGGACCGCCTGGCCTGGAGCCAGCGGGGCGGCGTCGGCCTCAACCCGCTCTACACCGCCCAGATCGAGGACGCCTTCGTCACCGTCCACGACCCGGATCGCAGCGGCGAGCTCAAGGTCGGCCAGTTCCTCGTCCCGTTCGGCGTCACCGACTACCTGAGCGTCTCGCCGCCGGTGGCCGTCTCGAGCGCCGACACCCCCATGGCCCAGGTCCTCTCGGCCCTGGGGCAGGGCGTCTACCAGGGATCGGGCATCCGCTGGCGCGACGTGGGGGCGGTCCTCAGCAGCCGCGCGGGCGGCTTCCCCTACGCCGTGGGCGTCTTCAACGGGGCGGGGCCCAACCGCCTCGACGACAACGGCGACAAGGACTACTTCGCCCGCCTCGACTGGGCCGCGAGCGCAACCGACCTCATCGGCGTGAGCGGGGTGTGGGGCCAGGACCAGGTCTTCCCCCGGGGCTTCGCCGATCCCGGCGTCACCGTCGGGCGAAGGCGCTACGGCGTCCACTGGCAATTCAAGGCGGCCGAGGCCACGGTGCGCGGCGAGTGGACCCGCGACCAGCGCCTCAACCTCGACCCCGAGCCGCGCGACGGCTACGCCGTCGAGGCGAGCCAGGCGATGGGCGCAGGCAACGTCTTCTACACCGGCTACAGCCAGTTCTTCGACCCTAGCGCCCGGAGCGATCGCGGCTACATGGTGCGCGAGACCGTCGTCGGCGACATCCACCCCTTGCTGCCGGGGGTCTTCCTCAGGCTCGAGGCCCTCTACCGCTGGGAGACCGCCGGCAGCCAGTCGGACCAGTACGGCCGCTACCTGGCCTCGGTCGAGGCGCAGCTGGGAGGCAAGCCCGCCCCCGAAAATAATTCACGCTGACCTCACGCGAACGTGTAAACTGGGAGCCACCATGCCCATACCAGAGATTCCCAATTTGACCCGATCGATTCAAGAAGCCCGCGTCGTGCTCGCCTCCGCCTCGCCGCGGCGCTCGGAGCTGCTCGCCCAGGCGGGGATCCCCTTCGTCGTCGACCCGAGCGACCTCCCGGAGGTCCCCGAGCCCGACTGGGACCCGTGCGAGACAGCCACCCGCCTCTCGGCCCGCAAGGCCCTCGACGTGGCCAACCGCCACCCCGACGCCGACCTGGTCATCGGGGCCGACACGGTCGTGGTCGTGGACCAGGAGGTGTTCGGCAAGCCCGCGGACCCCGCGGACGCCGTGCGCATGCTCAAGCGCCTCTCGGGGCGCGCCCACGCGGTGGTGACGGGGTGGAGCCTGGTCGATCCCAGGCGCGATCACGCCATGAGCGAGTTCACCAGCAGCCGGGTCTTCTTCGCCGACCTCGACGAGGAGACGATCCGGCGGTACGTGGCGACCGGCGAGCCCATGGACAAGGCCGGCGCCTACGCCATCCAGGGCAAGGCAGGCCTGTTCGTTCAGGCGATCGAGGGAGACTACGCGAACATCGTGGGGCTTCCGATCGCAGCCATCGGTCAAGCCTTGCGGCAATTCGGCTGGCACGTTATATAGATCATGCAGTCGCAGGACAAGAGAGAGGCCTCGCGCCTCCGCCTCAAGGATCTGCCGCCCGACGCCCGTCCCCGTGAAAGGTTGCTGGAGCTGGGCCCCAAGGGGCTCGCCGACGCCGAGCTGCTCGCCATTCTCCTGGGATCGGGCTCGGCCAGCGAAACGGCGCTGGATCTGGCCTTGCGGCTGCTCGCCACTTTCGGGGCCACGGGGCCCGAGGCCCTCAGGGGCCTTTCGAGCGCGCGGCCCGAGGAGCTCGCACGGCTCCACGGCCTGGGGCCGGCCAAGGCCTCGCGCCTGGTCGCGGCTTTCGAGCTCGCCGAGCGCGCGGGGACCCTGCGCGCGACCGAGCGGCCCGCCGTCGGCGGGCCCGAGGACCTGGTGCGCCTGGTCTCGCCCCACCTGCGAGGCGAGGCCAGGGAGCATGCCCTAGTCGTCTGGCTGAACGGACGACAGCAAGTTCTGGGTTGGGAGGCGGTGTCGGTCGGAAGCCTGACCGAGGCCGTCGTCCACCCGCGAGAGGTGTATCGCGAGGCCATCCGCCGGGGGGCCTGCGCGATCGCGCTCTTGCACAACCATCCGTCCGGCGATCCGGCCCCTTCGGAGGAGGATCGCGCCCTCACGCGGCGCCTGGTCGCGGTGGGGGGGCTGGTCGGGATTCCCCTCATCGACCACGTGATCGTGGCGGAAGGGGGCTACTACAGCCTGCGCGCCGAGCGCGGGCTGTGGGAGGGGACAGATGCCGGCGGGGCCGGTGTCGGCGCAACGTTGTAGACTATAGCGAGTGACCATCGCTCGTAATGACCATCGCTCGTAAGGAGTCATCCGTGTTCAACAATCTCTTCGGCCGCTTCAGCCGCGACATGGGCATCGATCTTGGCACAGCCAATACCCTGGTGTTCGTGCGGGGCAAGGGGGTCGTGCTGCGCGAGCCCTCGGTGGTCGCCATCCAGCAGGGCAACCGCGGCGCAGCACTGGCGGTCGGCGAGGAGGCCAAGCAGATGCTGGGCCGCACCCCCGGCAACATCATCGCCATCCGGCCCCTGATGGACGGCGTCATCGCCGACTTCGACGTGGCCGAGACCATGCTCAAGCACTTCATCCAGAAGGTCCACGAGCGCCAGGGCGTCTTCCGCCCGCGCATGGTCATCGGGATCCCCTCGGGCGTGACCGGCGTCGAGCGCCGCGCGGTCATGGACGCCGCGCTGCAGGCGGGCGCTCGCGAGGTTTACCTGATCGAGGAGCCCATGGCGGCGGCCATCGGCGCGGGCCTGCCGGTCTCCGAGCCCACCGGCTCGATGATCGTCGACATCGGCGGCGGCACCACCGAGGTGGCCGTCATCTCCCTGGGCGGCATCGTCGTGAGCCGCTCGGTCCGCATCGCGGGCGACGAGCTGACCGATGCCATCGTCCAGTACCTCAAGAAGGTCCACAACCTGAGCATCGGCGAGCGCACCGCCGAGGACATCAAGGTCAAGCTCGGCTCGGCCTACCCCCGCGGCGAGGACAAGTCCATGGAGGTCCGGGGCCTCAACATGGTGTCGGGCCTGCCCCGCACCGTGACCATCACCTCGAGCGAGGTCCGCGAGGCCCTCCAGGAGCCCGTGACCGCCATCGTCGACGCCGTGCGCGACACCCTCGAGAAGACCCCGCCCGAGCTCGCCGCCGACATCATCGACCGCGGGATCGTGCTCGCGGGCGGCGGCGCGCTGCTGCAGGGGCTCGACGAGCTGATCAGCCACGACACCGAGATGCCCGTCCACATCGCGGACGACCCCCTCTCGTGCGTGGCCCTCGGCACCGGCCGCGTGCTCGAGGAGTTCGCCACCCTCAAGCGGGTGCTCGGCACCTACAACTAGGCCATGGCCTTCCTCAAGCGCCTGCCCACCCGCGAGATCGGCTTCGTCGCGGCCCTCTTCGGGGCCGCGGCCTTCGTCGGCTGGGCGGCGGGCCGCACCACCGTCCTGACCGAGGTGCTTCGGCCGGGCTGGGTCCTCACCCAGTCCGTGGTCGGCTCGCTCAAGGGCGGGGCGACCTACTTCCAGGATCTCGACCGCCTGCGGCGCGAGAACGCCGAGCTGCACGAGCGCCTCTCGCGCGTCGAGGTCGAGCTCGCCGGCAAGCTCGAGATCGAGGCCGAGAACCGCCGCCTCGGCCAGCTGCTCTCGCTGTCCTCGGCGGCGCCGACCAAGGGGGTCGCCGCCCGGGTGATCGCGCGCTCGCCCAACAACTGGCAGCAGCGCCTGGTCATCGACCGGGGCAGCGCCGCCGGGATCGGGGTCGACTCGGTGGTGCTCATCCCGCGCGGGGTCATCGGGCGGGTGCTCAAGGTCAGCCCCAACAGCGCGGTCGTGCGCCTCTTGACCGACCCCGGCCAGACGGTGGGCATCCTCAACCAGCGATCGCGCACCCCCGCGGTGGTGCTCGGCGAGGGCAGCGCCAACCTGATGCTCCAGTACCTCCCGCAGCAGGCGGATTTCCGCGTGGGCGACGCGGTGCTCACCTCGGGGCTCGGCGGGGTCTACCCCAAGGGCCTGAGCGTCGGGCGCGTCACCCGCGTCGAGCAGGCCCCCAACGCCATCACCCCCAAGGTCACCATCGTCCTCAACACCGACCTGGACCGCGTCGAGGAGGTCTCGGTGCTCCCGCCCATGGCCACCGATCCGAGGCTGTAGATGCGCATCCTGCTGGCCGTCGTCTGTCTGCTATTCAGCCTCTGGCTCCAGGCCTCCCCGCTCAACCACCTCCTGAGCGTGCGCCTGGACCCGGTGCTTCTGGTGGTGGTCGCCTGGGGCGTCAGCACGGGACCGCGGGAGGGGGCCCTGTTCGGGCTGTGCGCGGGTGCTGCCCAGGACCTGCTCATCGGTGACGGGCTGCTCTTCGCCCTGCCCAAGCTCGCGGTCGGCCTTCTTGCCGGCAGCCTCAAGCCCATCCTCTACTACCGGCAGGCCTTCATCGTGCTGCCCCTGGTCATCGCCTGCACCGTGCTCCAGGAGGCCATGGTCATGCTCGGCTTCGCCCTGACGGGCCGGGGGTGGCTGGTGCAGCACCTGGGGGCGATCCTCCTGCCCGAGTCCCTGGGCAACGTGGTCCTCGTCTGGCCCGTCTACCACGGCCTGCGGCTCGCCCTCAAGCTCACCCAGGATCGCTGGGGCATGCGCGCCGAGAGCCTGGGCGGATGAACCAGCTTCACCTGCGCTTTTTCGCCTTCGCCGGGGTCATCGCCCTGGTCTGCGCGATCCTGATGGGGCGCCTGGTCCAGCTCCAGATCGTGCGCAACGAGACCTTCTCGGAGCGCGCCGACGGCAACCGGCTGCGCATCATCCTCGAGCCCGCCCCGCGCGGGGTGATCCGCGATCGCAACGGGGTGGTGCTCGCCACCAGCCGCCTCTCTTACGCCGTCACCCTCTACCCCCTCAAGCTGACCAAGGACCAGACCGACGAGGTCATCCTCAGGCTCGGCAAGCTCCTCGACATGCCCGCCGACGAGATCCGCGCCAAGTGGAAGCGGCCCGGCAACGTGGCCAGGCCCGTGCGCCTCATGCAGGACGTGGACCCGCAGACCATCGCCATCATCGCCGAGAACCAGCTCCAGCTGCCCGGCGTGAGCATCGAGCCGCTCACCATCCGCTACTACCCCAAGGGCAACTTCCTGTCGCATGTCCTCGGCTACACCGGCGAGATCACCGACAAGGAAGTGGAGAATCTCAGTGATCAAGGTTACCGAGCAGGTGATATAATCGGAAAGACCGGCGTCGAGAAGGTTTTCGACGCCGATCTCCGCGGAACGCCCGGGCGTCAGCAGATCGAAGTGGACGCCAGGGGCAAGCCGGTGCGGATCCTGGCCTCGGTGCCCCCGGTGCCGGGCAAGGATCTGACGCTGACCATCGACGCGAAGGTGCAGGAGGTGGCCGAGAAGTCCCTGGCGGGGCATCGCGGCGCGGCCGTGGCCCTCGACCCCAACACGGGCGAGGTGCTGGCGATGGCCTCGGCGCCGAGCTTCGATCCCAACCTTTTCGCGGGACGGATCTCGCCGAGCTTGTGGCGACAGTTGAGCGACGGGACCCAGCGCCCGATGATCAACCGCGCCATCAGCAGCAAGTACCCGCCCGGGTCGGTCTTCAAGATCGTCACCCACGCCGCGGCCCTGGAGGAGGGCTTCGCGAACGCCAACTCGCGATGGCGCTCGACCGGGGTGTTCTACGTCGGCTCTCGCATGTTCCGGGACTGGAAAAAGGGCGGCTTCGGCGTGGTGGACCTCAAGAAGGCGCTGGTCCAGTCGATCGACACGGTCTACTACGAGCTGGGGCTCAAGATGGGCGCCGACCGCATGGCCCGCTACGCCCGGGCGCTGGGCCTGGGACGTCAGACCGGCATCCTCTTGCCGCACGAGGTCAAGGGGCTCATCCCCGACGCCAGGTGGAAGCGCGAGGCGTACCACGAGAAGTGGTACGACGGCGAGTCGGTCAACATGTCGATCGGCCAGGGCTACGTCCAGGTCACGCCCGTCCAGGCGGCGGTGATGATCTCGGCCGTCGCCAACAACGGCCGCGTCCTGCGCCCCAAGCTCGTCCGTCCCGCGGCCGAGCAGGAGCGCCAGGACGATCCGCCGGCCGACGAGGGGGTCCACCCGACCTCCTGGAAGCCCGAGACCTGGCGGCACCTTCACCAGTCGCTGGCCGAGACGGTCGCGGCGGGGACGGGGACGGCCGCGAAGATCCCGGGCTTCCCCGCGGCGGGCAAGAGCGGTTCGGCGCAGGCTGCAAACGGGGAGAAGCTGAAGACCCACGGCTGGTTCGTCTGCTACGCCCCGGTCGACAAGCCCCGGATCGCCTTGGCGGTGATCCTGGAGCAGGCGGGCCACGGCGGCTCCATGGCGGCCCCGGTGACGGCCAGGATGATGCGGCGCTACTTCGGGGTGCCGGATCCGACCATGGCCACCGCCTCGGCAAAGCCGGCCCTGCCTGCGGCCACCACGGCGGACTAGGGGAAACACGATGCTCGGTAAGGAGAAGGGGACGTTGGACAACATCTCGGTCAAGGGCTGGAAGAACGGCGTGCTCGTCGTCGTCCCCGCCGCTGCTGCGTGGGACGAGGTCGTCACCCAGATCGAAGACAAGCTCAAGGAGGCCCAGGACTTCTGGAAGGGCGCGCAGACCACCCTCGACGTGGGTGAGCGCAAGGTGCCCCACGACGACATGGAGGGCCTGTTGGGCCTGATGCGCGGCGACTACGGCCTGGTGCCCACCGCGGTGGTGACCACCGCGGCCGAGACCCGCTCGGTCGCAGGCAAGCTCGGCCTCGAGGCCCACGAAAAGCTGCCTTCCGCCGAGAAGAAGGCAACCCCGGTAGCCGGCGAGGCGGCAGCGCCCGCCCTGCCGCTCAACAACGCCCTCTACCTCAAGCAGACCATCCGCTCGGGCCAGCGCGTCCAGCACGACGGCCACCTGGTGATCTGCGGCGACGTCAACGCCGGGGCCGAGGTGGTGGCCTCGGGCGACATCGTGGTGTTCGGCACCCTGCGCGGCGTCGCCCACGCGGGATCCGCGGGCGACGAGACGGCCCGCATCGTCGCCACCAACCTGCGCCCGACCCAGCTGCGCATCGGCAGCCGCATCGCGCGCTCGCCCGACGCCGGCTCCCCGCCCCTGAGCAAGTTCCCCGAGATCGCGCTGGTCGAGAACGGCGAGATCTGCATCAATCCCCTGTAGGGCGCCTCGACCACCCCGAACCACCAGGCCGACCACGCCTTTCTCAACCACTCTCTAGGAGGAATCATGTCCAATCGGGTCATCGTCATCACCTCGGGCAAGGGGGGCGTCGGCAAGACGACCACCACCGCCAACCTCGGCATGGCGCTGGCGGCCCTGGGCGAGAAGGTCGCCCTGCTGGACGCCGACATCGGCCTGCGCAACCTGGATCTGGTGCTCGGCCTCGAGAACCGCATCGTCTACGACATCGTCGACGTGCTCGAGGGCCGCTGCAAGCTGCGCCAGGCGCTGATCAAGGACAAGCGCCAGCCCAACCTGGTCCTCTTGCCCGCGGCCCAGACCCGCGACAAGTCGGCGGTCTCCCCCGACCAGATGCGCCAGATCATCGCGGATCTGCAGGAGGAGGGCTACACGACCATCCTGATCGACTGCCCCGCCGGCATCGAGCAGGGCTTCAAGAACGCCACCGCCGGCGCCACCGAGGCGATCATCGTCACCAACCCCGAGGTGTCGAGCGTCCGTGACGCGGACCGCATCGTGGGCCTCTTGGAGGCCGCCGAGCTCCGCAACCCGCAGCTGATCGTCAACCGCCTGCGCCCCAGGATGGTCAAGAACCAGGAGATGATGTCGGTCGAGGACGTGCAGGAGATCCTGAGCATCAAGCTCCTGGGCATCGTGCCGGACGACGAGTCGATCATCACCACCGCGAACCGGGGCGAGCCCGCCTCGCTGGACGAGGCCTCGCGCGCCGGCCAGGCCTATCGCAACATCGCGCGCCGCATCAAGGGCGAGGAGATCCCCCTGATGACCCTGGAGGAGGCCTCCGGCTTCTTCAGCAAGCTCAAGAAGTTGTTCGCCGCGGGCTAGGCCCGCTCCCACGGAGGTTCATCGCATGGCACTACCCACCTTCTTCGACAAGCTCTTCGGCCGGCAGGACAACTCCGCGCGCACCGCGGCCAAGGATCGCCTGCGCCTGGTGCTGATGCACGATCGGGCGGACATCCCCGCCCCGATGATGGAGCAGATGCGCGCCGAGCTGATGTCGGTCCTCTCCAAGTACGTCGAGATCGACCAGTCTGCCCTCGAGGTCAGCCTGGAGCGCTCGGAGGGCACGGTCGCCCTTCTGGCCAACATCCCCATCCGGCGCGTCCGGCCCGAGAGCGAGTCCGCCGAGATCGCCAAGGCCGAGGCCTAGCCAAAACCCCCGCTTCCCCGCCCCCCCGGGCGGGGAGCTTGCTAGGAAGCACTCATGATTCCGAACCTGGGCCGTTCTTGGCGCAACTTCGACTGGACGATGCTGGCGGGCGTCGTCGGGATCCTGGCGATCGGCATCACCTCGATCTCGTCGGTGAGCCACGGCGACGCGATCCGGCAGCTCTTGAACTTGCTGCCGGCGGTGGTCGCCATGGCCTTCTTCGTCCTCTACGGCTACGACTGGCTCGACGGCAAGGCCGCCTGGGTCATCTACGCCATCACCATCGTCATGCTCATCGCCGTGGACGTCATGGGCCACTCGGCCCTGGGGGCCCAGCGCTGGCTGACCCTCGGCCCCATCAAGATCCAGCCCTCGGAGTACGCCAAGTTCGGGCTGATCGTGAGCCTCGCCAAGGTCCTCTCCTCGAAGAACATCCACTCGCCCGAGGGCTTCCTGTCGAGCCTGGCGGTGGTGGGCTTCCCGGCGCTGCTCATCTTCAAGCAGCCCGATCTGGGCACCAGCCTCGTGTTCGGCGCCATCACCATGGGGATGCTGTTCTGGGCGGGGCTCGGCGTCTCGACCCTCTTCAAGATGGTCTCGCCGGTGATCAGCCTGGTCGTGTGCATGCCCTTCGTGCTGTTCGACGATCCGGCCGTCCACCGGGCGTCGCTGGGGGTGGTGGCGCTCTACCTGCTGGGGCTCGGAGTCTGGCTGTACTTCCAGCGCCGGAACCACTGGATCGTGCCGGTCGGGGTTTGGCTCGCCAACCTGGGTGCGGGCCTCGCCGTGCCCGTGGCGTGGCAGGTCCTCAAGGAGTACCAGAAGAACCGCATCCGCACCTTCATCAACCCCGAGGCCGATCCCCTGGGCTCGGGCTACCACGTCATCCAGTCCATGATCGCGGTGGGCTCGGGGGGCCTCTTCGGCAAGGGGCTCTTCCACGGCACCCAGACCCAGCTCCACTTCATCCCCGAGCAGCACACCGACTTCATCTTCTCGGTGGTCGGCGAGGAGCTGGGCTTCTTCGCGGGGGCCCTGCTGCTCTGCCTCTACGCCCTGGTGCTGGTGCGCGGCCTGATCGTCGCCAACCGGGCCAAGGACAAGTTCGGCTCGCTCCTGGCCATCGGGGTCGTCTCGATGCTGACCTTCCACCTCTTCGTGAACATGGGGATGGCCACCGGCATGATGCCCGTCGTGGGCATTCCCCTGCCCCTGATGAGCTACGGCGGCACCGCCCTGATGACCAACCTCGCGGCCATCGGCCTGCTCCAGAGCATCAGCATGCGGCACAAGAAGCTGCTGTTCTAGCGCCGTGCACAGCCATCCGACCCTCGCCTTCTCAACCCTCGGCTGCCGGACCAACCAGGCCGAGACGGCCCAGCTCGCCGCCGACCTCGCGGACGTCTGCGCCATCGTGCCCTTCTCGCAGGAGGCGGACGTCTACGTCGTCAACACCTGCACCGTCACCCACGAGGCCGACCGGCAGAGCCGCCAGCTGGTGCGCCGCGCCCACCGGGCCAACCCCGAGGCGCGGATCGTGGTGACGGGCTGCGCCGTGGACTTCCACCCTGACGAGTTCGCCGAGATGCCGGGCGTGTCTTTGGTGGCGCGCAACGCCGAGAAGGATGCGATCGCCCGCGCCATCGCCGACTGGTACCAGGCCCGCGAGGGGGACTGGCGCCCGGCGACTCCCGCCGAGTCGGGGCACACCCGCGCCTGGCTCAAGGTCTCGGAAGGCTGCAACAATCGCTGTTCGTTCTGCATCGTGCCCACGGTGCGCGGGCGCGAGCGGAGCATCCCGCCGGACACCCTGGTCGAGCGCGCCCGCGCCTACGCCGCCCTGGGCTACCAGGAGCTGGTGCTGACCGGCACCCATATCGGGGGTTACGGAAAGGACCTCTCGACGGGCCTCGCTGCGCTGCTCGGCCGCCTCATCTCCGAGGTCCCCGAGATCCCGCGCTTCCGGGTGGCGAGCATCGAGCCCATCGACTTCCCGGATACCCTCATCGAGCGCTTCGCCTCGCTCGAGGTGTGCCCGAGCGTCCACCTCTGCCTCCAGAGCGGCAGCAGCCGGATCCTCGCGGCCATGCGCCGGCGGTACAACGCCGACCAGTACCGTCGGCTGGTTTCTCGGATCAAGGAAGCCAGGCCGGACGCGGCCTTCACGACCGACGTCGTCGTGGGCTTTCCGGGCGAGACCGAGGCGGACTTCCTCGAGACCTGCCGCCTGGTCGAGGAGATCGGCTTCGCGGGGGTCCACCTCTTCCCCTTCTCGGTGCGCGAGGGCACCCACGCCGCCACCCTGGGCGACCGGGTGCCTCCCGCGGTGATCGCCGAGCGGATGGATCGGCTCGCCGCCGTCGCCGGCGCCGCCCGGCACCGGTTCCAGGAGGGCTTCATCGGGCGCGAGGTCGAGATCCTGACCGAGCGCACCCGTTCGGAGCTGAGGCCCGGGACCACCCCGCACGGGCTCAAGGTCTGGGTGGACGCGGCCAACACCGAGCCCAACCAGCGCTGGCTCGTTCGAGTGGATCGACTGGAAGAGGAGGGCCCGGTGGCCACCCTGCTCGAGCCGATCGCGCCCCGATAAGCACGTCAGAATGAGATTGGCCTCCACTTGATTCCCCGCCCCACCGGGGGGCGGGGAGGCTTCGAGTAGGGGTTGTCCCAGCCACGAGCAGCTTAGGCCTCCGCTGCCTCCGAGAGGTCCGCGGCAAGACGATAATCCACCTGGGTGGGCTGCACCGCCCCTCGCAGCTCCTCGGCGCTCAGCTTGCCGTCTGCGTCCCGGTCGAGAGCCTGGAACCGGGCGCGCGCTTCGGTGAGGCGCGCAACCTCCCGCGCCGTCCGCGCCATCACGTCCGCGAACCCTTCGCCTGCCACAGCCGAGGCAGGCCCGGGCAGCTGGGCCATGAACTCGTCGAGGCTCAGGCTGCGATCGCCGTCGCGATCCGCGCGGTCCAGCAGGTTCCGGGCCGCCACCTCCTTCCCGTCGACCATCCCGTCTCCGTTGGAATCGAAGCGTGCGAGGTTCGTCGCGTTGAGGCGGGCGGCAACGGCCCGATCGCCCGACGAGGGCGTCTCGCCCCGGACGAGCTCGCCCGCATCCAGCTTGCCATCCCCGTTGGCATCCATGCGATCGAAGCCCGCGTCGCGCCTCGTCCGCTCCGCCCCCCGCGTGCCGCTGAGGTACTCCTTCTTGCTGATGACGCCGTTCTTGTCGGCGTCGAAGGCGTCGAGCACCTCCCGCGCCCGGACCTCCGCGCCGGTGACGCGGCCGTCCCCGTTCAGGTCGATCCTCGCGAACTCGGAAGGATCCGGCAGGCGGCGCGACGCGGGGTCCGGCTGCGAGGAGCCGCTCAGCTCGCTGGCGCCGGGGTTCTGCTCGGCCGGCCGGCCCATCAGGTCGGCGAGAAAGGCGCTCGCCTCCGCCTGACTCACCTTCCCGTCGCGATCGGTGTCGATCGCTGCCAGCATCAGGTCCTTGAGGGAGAAGGCCGAGGACTGTGCCCCGGCAGGCTGGCTCGCCTGGCGCGAGTCCCGCGCCATGGGGGCGCCCTGGATGGCGCCGATGGACTGGGGGCTCGAGTCCGCCGGCTGCGTGGCGCTCGCCGCGCCACCCAGCGCTCGCACCGCGTGCGAGGCCCCCTGGGAGATCATGTGACCCAGCCCGCCGATCATGTCTAGCAGCATTCTCGCCTCCTTTGCCTCAGGAACGATCAGTCGTTCATGAGACATCTTCCCGGAGACGCGAGATTCGAAACGATCCGTTTCAGGGTGAATCGCCCGGAAGCAGCGCGAGCTTGGCGGCTGGCCTCATGCGGCGGATCCGGTGCTCGGCGGACAGGGCCTCGCCCCGGCTGGGGTACTCCCAGTGGGCGACCAGCACGACGGGCAGGCGCGATCGCGTGTACTTGGCCCCCTTCCCGCTGTTGTGAACCGAGACCCGGCGGGCGACGTCGGTGGAATAGCCCGTGTAGAGCGTGCCGTCGGCGCAGCGCACGAGGTAGACGAAGTGACGCGGCATTCTCTCCTCCATGGGGAAGGCCCCGGCTCACAAGGAGCCGGGGCCTTCGGGGCGGCTGTGCTGCTTAGCGCAGGGCCTTGACCTGGGCGGGGGTGACCGCGCTGCCCTTGTTGCCCCACGAGGTGCGCTCGTGGGTGACGACAGCGGCGATCTCCTCGTCAGTCAGCTGGGCGAACGGCGGCATGGCGCCGTTGTACTGCTTGCCGAGGACCGTCATGGGACCCGACTTGCCGTGGAGCACGATCTTGATGTGCTCGGCGGCGTCGCCGTTGGGGATCTCCGCGCCGGCCAGGGGCGGGAACACCCCGGGCATGCCGGCACCCGTGGCCTGGTGGCACGAGGCGCAGTTGGTCTCGTACACCTTCGTGCCGTCGGCCTTGGCCCCGGCGGGGGCGGCGGCAACAGCAGCGGCGGCGGGCGCGGCGGCTGCGGCCTTCTTGGCGGCCGGGATGGCCTTGGCGTTGACCTTGGCGTCGTTGGTCATCATCGACGCGGGGACGGTCGTGGCCTTGAGGCTCAGCATGTAGGTGACCAGAGCCTCGGTGTCCTCGTCCGAGAAGCCGAAGGCAGGCATGATCGAGCCGGAGGAGACGGCCTGGGGGTTCTTGAAGTGGAACTTGTGCCAGGTCTCGATGTCGTGGTGGAGGTGCTTGGCCTCAGCCTTGGCCTCCTCGCCGAGGGTGCCCGCCTCGAGGTTCGCCTTGAGGTGCTCGAAGCCGAACTGCTCGGGGACCTTGTCACCCTCGAAGGTCAGCTCGGGGCCGATGTTGCCGCCCTCCTCGCCCAGCTTGTGGCAGCTGATGCAGTTCTTCTCGCCGAAGATCTGCTTGCCGCGAGCGAGCTTGGGGGCGCCGATGGCGGCCCACTTGGTCGAGTCGGTGTGGCACTGGGCGCACGAGGCCTGGACGTACTTGGTCATGGCCTTGCGGTCGCCGAGCATGGGGTAGTCCCACTTGTGGACGAAGCCGTGGGCGGCCTCGCTGGTGGTGCCCATGCCCTGGCCGCCGTGGCACGACGTGCAGCCGAACTTGTCGGTCGGGTGGTTGATCGCGATCATGTCCATGTCGGGGTGGGCGGCGAAGGGCTGCTTTTCGCCCTCGAACGACTTGTCGTCGATGGCGAGGTGGCAGGTGGTGCAGCGATCGACGCGCTTGAGGTCGGTCAGCATGAGCTGACGGATGGCGATCTTGTCGGTATCGCCCAGGGCCGGCACGGGCTTGCCCGCGGCCTTGGCCTCGAGAGCCGCCTTCTCGTGGCGCGCCAGCATGATGTCGGCGTAGTCGCGCTGCGTGACCATCCACTCGCGGTTGCCTTCGCGCATGCCGGCCAGGCCGAACAGGATGACCAGCACGACCGCCAGCGTCGCGAACCACGCGAGGACGCTCAGGTCCAGCTTCTTAGTGTTCATACGGGGGTGCGATCCTTTTTGAAGTGATGCGATGCGTGACGGGCGTTAGAAGACGGTGAACATCCCGTCCTTCCAAGGCCAGGTCCACTCCCAGCCCGGCCCGCGGAAGAAGGTGCCGATGTAGGTCAGCACGGCCACCAGCGAGACGAAGAAGTTCCAGAGCCCGACGGAGAAGGGGCGATCGAGGATGTTCATCGAGGGGTTGCGGTCGATGTAGGGAACGGCCATCAGGCCCACGACCATCAGCCCGGGGATGAACACGCCCGCCCAGTTGGGGGGGAAGTAGTGCAGCATCTCCTGGAGGAACAGGAAGTACCAGGGGGCCTTGGCCGGGTTGGGCGTCAGGGCGGGGTTCGCCAGCTGCTCCAGAGGAGCGTTGAAGGCGAGCGCCATGAGGGTGATGCCGACGATGACCGCAAGCGCCATCACCAGCTCGCGCATGAAGACGTGGGGCCAGGTGAAGACCAGCTGCTGGCCTTCCTTCTCCTTGACGTAGCCGCGAACGCCGCGCACGACGCCGTAGAGGACGGCCTCTTCGGGGTTGGTCGTGATCTCCCGAGTGGTGTTAGTCATTGTGGTGACGCTCCCTGATTACAAGCGAAGGTTGGGCGAGACGGGCTCGTTGGGGTCGCCGATGCCGCCGTCCTTGCGGACGCGCCAGAAGTGGACCGCCAGCAGCACCAGCACCGCGAGGGGCAGCACGATGCAGTGCAGCACGTAGAAGCGAATCAGCGCGTTCTGACCGACCAGGTTGCCGCCCAGGAGGCCGAACTTGATGTCCGGGCCGACGAATGGGGCGTACTTGGCCATGTTCGAGCCGACGGTGATGGCCCACAGAGCGAGCTGGTCCCAGGGCAGCAGGTAGCCCGTGAACGACAGCAGCATGGTGCAGACCGCCAGGATGACGCCGATCACCCAGTTGAACTCGCGCGGCGCCTTGTAGGAGCCCGCGTAGAAGACGCGGCACATGTGCAGGAAGACGAACAGAACCATCATGTGCGCCGACCAGCGGTGCATGTTGCGGATCAGCATGCCGAACGACACGGCGAACTCGAGGTCCTTCATGTTGTCGTAGGCGAGCCCGGTCGAGGGGATGTAGTAGAACATCAGGACGATGCCGGTGAGCGAGAGCAGGAAGAACAGCATCAAGGAGATGCCGCCGAGCCAGAAGGTGGTGTTCATCCGCATGCTGCGGACCTTCGACTTCACCGAGTGAAGGTGAAGGAAGACGTTGGTGAACGTCACCATGGACTGGGTCTTGGGGTTGTTCGGCATGCCGTGGCGGAAGATCGACCTCCACAGCTTGCTCGCGAAGAATTTGTTGGCGATGTCGTTGATCACGAGGTGCTCCTACTGATGCCTACGCCTTGTAGAAATCGGTCAAGGTGATGACTTTGCTGAGATCCACCACCATCTGCCCGTCGCGGGAGGTCTCGATCGAGAAGTGATCGAGCGCGCGCGGGGCAGGGCCGGCGACCACCTTGCCGTCGGCCGAGTAGATCGAGCCGTGGCAGGGGCAGATGAAGTCCGTGCCCGTCCAGTTGACGGTGCAGCCCAGGTGCTGACAAACGGCCGAAATCGCCTGGAAGCCCTCGGCCACCCGGCGAATGAAGACCTTCTTCTCCGCGATGAACGTCACGGTGCCCGCGCCGAACTTGGCGGGGAGGCCGATCTTGATGCGGTTGGACGGCTCGTACAGGACGTTCGGGAAGATGTAGCGGATACCGCCGATGGCGGTGGCACCGAGGGTCGCGGCGAGGGCGCCGAACCCGACGGCGCCGAAGAACGCCCGGCGCGTCATGTCCGCCTTTTCGGCCTCGGACGCTCCCCCTTGAGGATTGGTAGCCATACTGTGGTGTGTCCTCCTGCAAGCAGAATTTCAATGCGGATCGCGCCGGCCGGCCAGACGGGGAGACACGATCTCTTGAAGCTTCCCTATTAAAGCATAATCCCCGCTTGTTTGCCGCCCCTTTACGAATGTTTGTCCCTGATAGCGAGGATCGAGGGGGGGGTCAGGGGCGACGCGACGGAGTTCGCGGGGTGAGCAAGTACGACGTGAGCGCCTCGGCCTCCTGCTGGCTCAGGCCGAAGGTCGGCATGGCGCTTTCGGGGCGCTCGGATCGCGGATCCCGGATGAAAGCGGCAAGCTCCTTGGCGTCGCGCGAGGGCTTCGCCTTGAAGAGCTTGCTGAGGTCGGGACCGAGGGTCCCGTCCGCTCCTGCATGCCCCTTGAGGGCGTGGCAGGCGATGCACCCCTTGCGGGTGAAGAGATGCTCGCCCGACTCCGCGGCCCAGGCGGGCACTGAGAGCGTCCAGGCGATTGCGGCGATCAGCCATCCGGAACCTCGCACCATGCCTTCCTTTCGAGCAATCATGCCGCCCCGCAAATCGGATCCATAGTGAGCGGGGGAGCTGGGGCCGCGCAATCCGTAGTTTACCCGGATCGAGCGAGAGATAAGGAGGGGGCCCGGGCGACTGACGCCGGATCTAGGAGCGATAGACCTTGGGCAGGCGCTGGCCGAGGCCGCAGATGATCTCGTAGGGGATGGTCTCGGCCGCCGAGGCCCACTCCTCGACCTGGATCGATCCGCCGAGCTGCTCGCCGAGCAGCACCGCCGGATCGCCGAGGCGGGCGTCGATCTCGGTGACGTCCACGGTGCACTGGTCCATGGACACGTTGCCGACGATGGGGCAGCGCACCCCGCCGACCAGGACCGCCTGCCGGTTCGAGAGGGCGCGGGGCAGGCCGTCGGCGTAGCCCGCGGGCAGGACCGCGAGCCGGGTGGGGCGCGCGGTCACGAAGGTGCCGTCGTAGCCGACCGGCACGCCGGGGGGGACCTCGCGCAGCTGGGTGATCCGGGCCGTGAGGCTCATGGCGCGCTTCAGCGAGAAGGGCAGCCGCGCGTCCGGCCGCGGCGGGATGCCGTAGATCAGCAGGCCGGGCCGGACCATGCTGTAGTGGGCCTGAGGGAAGAGCAGGGTCCCCGCGCTGTTGGCCGCATGCCTGAGCACCGACGGGGGAAGGGCGAGGCGCGCCTCGAGCTCGGCGAAGCGCCCGAGCTGAAGCTCGGCGTAGGCGGGATCGGGGGCGTCGGCGGTCGCCATGTGGCTCATCAGGCCCACCAGCTCGACGTGGGGCGAGGCGAGGGCCATGCGCGCGAGCGGCTCGGCCTGCTCCATGGCGGCCCCCACCCGGGTCATGCCGGTGTCGACCTTGAGGTGGATCTTGGCGGGGCGACCGAGCTCGGTGGCCGCCTCGGCGATGAGGCGCAGGGCCTCCTCGGAGCCCACCACCATCTGAAGATCGGAGGCGATGGCCGTGCGGTAGGCGTCCGGGACCACCAGGCCGAGCAGTAGCATGGGCTGGGTGAATCCCAGCGCGCGCAGGCGCAGGCCCTCGGCCACGGTCGCGACCCCCAGCCAGTCGGCCCCGGCCCCGAGTGCCGAACGCGCGACGGCCATGGCCCCGTGACCGTAGCCGTCGGCCTTGACCACGGCCATCAGGTGGGTATGGGGCGGCACCCACGCCTTGAGGGCTCGGACGTTGGAAGCGATCGCGCCCAGGTCCACCTCCAGCCAGGCGCCGCGCATGGCCGCCCCCTCCAGATCTCCGTCGAGGATGGGGAGGGGCGAAAGGTCTTGGTTGCTGATGGGAAGCTGGTTCACCCCCTCATTATAGCCCCTGCCGCCGGGCGGCAACAAGGCTGCCGCCTTGTCGCGCTGTTCTTAATCGACGCTTTCTTCAAGCTTAGCCATGCGTTAAGAAAGCTGGCTTCCCGTGCGTCGACAACCCTAGAAAGGTCCCTGATTTCCCCGACCGGCGAGGAGCTGCCATGCGAACCTGCTACCAACACGCCAAGATCGAAGCCGTGGCCCACTGCCGCCGCTGCAAGCTGCCGGTCTGCTTCCACTGCGTCGAGGACCAGTACTGTCCCGATTGCGTCAAGCTCCAGCGCTACATCCACCTGGGCCGCACCGGGGCGCGCAAGCCCCAGCTGGTCGAGACCCCGGTGGTGCGCTCGAAGACCATGGAGCTGATGATCCAGCGCCTGCAGGCCCAGGCCTTCGATCCGGACGCGGCGAGCCGCCCCGGATCCAGGCCCGCTCGCCGCGCGGCCCCCAAGCGCGCGATCAAGACGCGGACCCCCCTTCGCTACGGCATGCTGCTGCCCGGCATCTCCCCGCTCATCAAGGTCACGCGCTCGCCCCTGAGCCGCCTTGCCATGGTCGCCGTCACCGCCTTCGGCCTCGGCGCCTTCTTCGCCCACCCCCGCACCAGCTACGCCGAGCCGGCTCCGGCGGTGGCGCAGGCCGCGCCCGCCGCGACCGCCCTTGCCCCCGAGCCCGAGGTCCGCGTGCACTACAAGCCGGTCTACATCTACCTGGACGAGAAGGCCCCTGCCGCCGCGCGGCAGGCCGCCCGCCCCGCCGTGGCACCCGTCGCCCCGGCGATCGCGCAGGCCCGGCCGACCCAGGTCCGGGTCCACTACGCCCCTGCGATCGCCGGACTCCAGTAACCCGCATCACCGCGAAGGCTCCTCGGCAGGGGCTAGCATGGGGCTCCCCGTCCTACTTCGAGGAGCCGCCCTGATGGAAGCCCGAGAAACCCAGGCAGCCCATGCCCTGCGCCAGGTCAAGGCCCTTCAGGATCAAGGGCGATCCTTCGAGAGCATCGCCGCCGTCCTCACCGCCATCCCGCTGGAGGCCCACGACGACGAGCGGGCGCTGCTGCGCGCCGAGCTCGAGCGCGAGCGCGCGGCCCGGCATGCGACCGACAGGGTGCTCGCCGATCGGTGCAAGGAGCTGATGGCCCTGCGCGAATCTTACGACTTCGCCCGCGAGACGATCCGGGTCCTGGAGAGCCGGCTCTCGCGCCATGAAAGCGAGGCCCGCACCAAGGCGAGCCTCGCTCCCAGGTCTTCCTGGCTGAAATGGCGTTAGAGCGCTCGACAAAACTGTTCCGCCAAGCCGCCCACGGCGGCCAAATAACTGGAATGCCCGGTTTTGTCGGGTGCGAACGAGCTAGCCGACCGTCACGTCGATCCCCTCGTCGAGGTCGCCTCCGCGGCGCAACGCCCAGCGGTTGGGGGTCTGGTAGCCCTCCGAGTTCTCCGAGAACTGGCCCGAGTTGGCCCCGCCCCCCTGGTGCGCCACCTCCACCTTCAGCTCCGTGGGCTTGAGGTTGTAGGAGGAAAGCACGCTCTGGATGGCGCCGAGCTGCTGCTCCAGCATGTCCTTGGCCTGCTGGTTGGCCGCCACCACCGACACGGCGACCGCTTGCTTCTGGAGGGTGAAGGTCATCTGCACCTGGCCCAGGTGCTCCGGGGCGATCTGCACCGAGAGGCGCGAGACGGGCTCCCCCTTCTGGGTCTGCTGCGAGATCTGCGCCACGAAGAGGCTCGGGAAGTGCGCCTCGTGGATCGGAGCCCCCTCCTTGACCGCCTCGAGCACCTCGCTGGCCTGGTACAGCGGGAGGGGCTCGAAGACGCGCAGGGCGACCTGCTGGGTCGGGGGCATGGTTTCCGCGGGCTGGACCAGATCGCCCAGGGCCTTCATGAGCCATGCGGGCTTGGAGGCGGCGCTCGAAGCGATCGGTGCGGCGAAGGCCTCCGCGGCGCTGGGAGCGGCGACTTCGGGGGCCGGGGCCCAGCCGGGCGGCAGCACCCGGTTGAGGTGGGCGTCGAAGGCCTCCTTCGGCTTCTCCCTGCGCGCCTCGTCCACGCGCTTCTCGGCCGCCTCGTCCTCCTGCTTGATCTTGTCGGTGCTCGGAGGCGCCGCCATGCGCTCGGCGGGAACGGAAATGGGAACAAACGCGTTCAGGTTCATCGTGGCCCCCCTTCTTTAGTTGCGTCCCCACTCGGCGTTCAGGCGCTCCGCCTCGGCCTGGGCGGTCGCCAGGAACCCCTGCATCCAGGCGGATTCGGCGAGCATGAGCTCACTTTGCTCCATGGCCGCGCGCCGCTCCTCGTACTCGGCGTCCTCTTCCTCCTGGGAGCGGCGCACCCGCTGCTTGGCCTGGTACATGTTGGCGGCCATCTCGTCGCCCCGGATGCCCTCCAGGCGCTTCTCCTCGGCGAGCCAGCGCTCGTGCAGCTTCTCCTTGTGCTTCTTGATGATCTCGCTGTCGCGCTGGGCCTTCTTGTAGGCGACCTCGCCCTGGGCGACCCTGTCCTGGGCGAGCTGAAGCTTCTTCTGCTGGGCGGCGATCTTGTCCTTGAAGGAGGCCGCGTAGTCGTTGGCCATCTGCACGTCCGCGGTGCGGCCTGCCTCGAGGTGCTGGTTCATCTGGCGCTGGGCGGTCTGCTCGCGGAGCCTGAGGTCGTCGAGCAGGTCCTGCTCGACCTGAAGCGCGCGCTTGAGCTCGGCGAGCGCGAGCTTGAGGTTGTCCTCGTTCTTGACGCGCATGTTGAGGACATTCTGCAGGCGGTACTTGAACTTGCCGGCCATGCCGCCTCCTTAAAAAGCCGCAGGCGCTTGCGCGAACGGTTTCAACCGAGGGAAACATACCCGGAGCGCAAAGCGGGGAAACGGGCTACTTTCGGCCGAAGATCGCCCCCAGGAGCGTCTGCAGCAGGGAGGTGCGCTTCTTCTTGAAGCTGAGCTGCTTGGTGACCTTGGCCTTGGCGGCCGCCTTGCGCTTGGCGGCAGCCGAGACGGGCTCGGGCTCGCCCTTGCCCTTCTTTTTCTTCTTGCCCTTCTTGTCCTTGGCCGCTCGGGCTTCCTCTTCCTCCTCCTGGGCCTTCTCCTGGGCACGGATCAGGCTGCGGATCTTGAGGGCGAGCTGGTCCTTGGGCTCGAGCTTGAGGGCGGCCTGGACCTCGGTCATGGCGTAGGAGAGCCAGCCCAGGCGCTGGTAGGTCACCGCCAGCATGGTGTGGTACTGGGCCACGTCGGGATCGATCCGGATGGCCTCCTTGAAGGCGTCCATGGCCGGCCGGAATTTCTTGTCCATCTGGTAGGCCTGGCCGATGCGGAACTTCTTGTCGGCGAGCTCGCGGCGCTCGGCCAGCTCCTCGGCGCTCAGGACGCGCGGTGCTCCCTCGAAGGCAAGATCGGGGTTGCCCGCGCCCATCTGGCGCATGAAGTCGTACTCGTTGCGCTGCTCGGCATCCTTTAGGACGTTGTAGGCAAGGGAGACCTTGGCGAAGGCCGCCTGGGCGGCCTCGCGCTCGGCGTCGCTCTTGTCGACGTACTTGTCCGGGTGCAGCTTGACCGCAAGCTTCTTGTAGGCCTTGCGGATGGTGGCGTCATCCGCGTCGGTCTCGACGCCAAGCACCGCGTAGTGATCATCATCCTGGGCGAAGTCCACGGGGTCGTTCCTTCTCTTTACGCGAGAGTGTCTAGCGCAACAGGCTCATGGCGGTGTCGAGCCGGGTCTGGTAGTCACTGGTCAGCAGGTGCTCCAGGCACTCGTCGTCGAGCGAACGGCGCTCGACGGCAGGCGAGAGGCAGTTGATGACGGTTCGCGTGACCGGGTGGTGGGTCCACTGCGAGATCGCCTCGGGACGCAGGCGCAGGGCCCGGCTCCAGAAACGCTCGGCAGCCTGATAATACTCCAGCCCGCTCGTGTCGTCGAGGGCCACGCAGCAGTGGCCGGCCAGCTCGAAGGCCAGCCCCACCCCCCACATCTCGGCGTTGCTGTCGCTGGAGTAGCCCGGCAAGCTGCGCAGGGCCTCCTCGACGAAGATCAAGGCGCGCCGGTAGGCGGCGTCCGCGGTCCGCGGGCGCCTGGATCGGTCGTAGAGGGTGCCGGCGCGCAGCATGTCGCGGATCAGGTTGTGGAAGAGGCCGAAGCCGGGCCTGCCCTGGTCGATCAGCTGGTGGCCCGAGACGTCGAGGCCGAGCTGCTGCTGGGCCACGATCTCGAGGCAGCGCGCCGCCTGGTAGGGCTGGCCGATGGCCACCAGGTGATCCACCACGCGGGTGACCTCGGCCTCCGAGAGGCCGGCCACGTTGAGGATGGCGAAGGAGAGCTGGCTCGGGTTGTCGAGGTCGAGCTCCAGGGCCTCGCCGGGCGCCGGGCGCCACAGGTCGGGTCGATCCTCGAAATGGTCTTCCGGATGCATGGCTTGCCCCCCGTGATCGAGTCCCCCCCTCTGGCGCGGGGTCCTACGGGTATTCTACCCAGGAGAGGCGCTCGATTGCAGGGCAGACGCGATGATAGAATAGGGCCATGTCGAAGATTCAGCGCCTTCCTCTCCACATCGCCAACCAGATCGCCGCGGGCGAGGTCGTCGAGCGACCGAGCTCCGTGGTCAAGGAGCTCGTCGAGAACGCCATCGACGCGGGCGCGACGCGGATCCAGGTGATCGCCTCGGACGGCGGGCGAACGCTCACCATCGTGGACGACGGCCTGGGAATGCCCCCCGACGAGGCGCCCATCGCCTTCGAGCGCTTCGCCACCAGCAAGATCCAGGACGCCGAGGACCTCTGGAAGCTCACGACCATGGGCTTTCGCGGCGAGGCCTTGCCCTCGATCGCCTCGATCGCGAAGGTCACCTGCACCACCCGCCGGCGCGGCGCCGACTCCGGCGTGAGGGTCTACCTCGAGGGGGGCGCCGAGCCCGTGGTCACCCCGGTGGGCTGCCCCGAGGGCACGACCATGCGCGTGGAGGACCTGTTCTTCAACACGCCCGCCCGGCGCAAGTTCCTGCGCGCCGACTCGACCGAGCTTTCTCACGTGAGCGAGACCGTCACCGCCCTCGCCCTGGCGCACCCAGGGATCCACGTCAGCCTCAGGGTCAACGAGCGCAACGTCTTCGACACCGCGGGCGCCTTCGACCTGGAGACCACCGCGCGCCTGGTGCTCGGCGGCGAGATCGCAGGCCAGCTGTTGCCGGTCTCGGGCGAGAGCCCCCACGGCACCGTCCAGGGCCTGGTGAGCCCGCCGGAGCTGATCCGCAGCGATCGCTCCAAGCAGTGGTTCTTCCTCAACGGCCGCGCCGTGCGCCACCCGATGCTCGCCAGGGCCGTCGAGGAGGCCCTGATGGGCCACATCCCCCACGGTCGTCACCCCCTCTACATCCTCTCCTTGACGGTCGATCCGGCTCGGGTGGACGTGAACGTCCACCCCACCAAGAAGGAGATCCGCCTGGCGGATTCCCAGAGCTTCTTCATCCTGGTGCGCGAGGCGGTCGCTCGCGCCCTGCTCAAGAGCCCGCAGCCCATGCCCGCGTTCGGGGCGGCGCCGGCCTTCGCCCCGTCGATCCCGGCGCCCGGCGCCTCGACTGGGGCCGGCTTCTCGGGCTCTCCTGCCTTCAGGGGTCAGGCCGAGCGCCCCACCGTCGAGCAGAACCGGGCGGCCTTCGACGCCTACCGCCCGGCCTTCGCGCCCAGCGCCCCCACGGCCGCCGAGCCCCGCCCGGTCTACCAGGTGCCCCTGCCGGCAGGGGCCGCGCCGGTGGTGGCCACCGGCCGCGAGGACACCTTCCCCTGGGACAAGGTCAAGATCATCGGGCAGCTGCACGACACCTTCATCATGCTGGAGCACCCGGACGGGCTTTACCTCCTGGACCAGCACAACTCGCATGAGCGCTACCTCTACGAGCACATGACCCCCGCCGAGGTCACGAGCCAGGAGCTGCTCTTGCCTCTGACCCTCGCGCTCGGCCCCGCCGAGCAGGAGGCGCTCGCCGATCACCTCGCCCCTCTGGGCGAACTGGGCTTCGTCATCGAGCCCTTCGGAGAGGGAACCTGGGCGATCCGGGCGGTTCCCGGCTTCTTGCCCATGGCCGAGGCCGAGCAGACGGTTCGGGACCTGCTGGGCAAGGCGGCCGAGGCGCGCTTCGTCTCGCCCGCGAACAAGGAGGACAAGTGGCGGGTCACCATCGCCTGTCACTCGGCCACCCGCGCGGGCGATCGCCTCACCATGGAGCAGATGCAGCGGATCGTCGAGCTGTGGCGCAAGTGCGACCAGCCCTTCACCTGCCCCCACGGCCGCCCCACGGGCTTTTTGCTCGGCATGAACGAGCTGCAGCGCCGCTGCCTGCGGAGCTAGCGCTTTCTCGGAACGAGAATCGCGGCATGTGAGCGATCATGTGATCGCGGAGCGCTAGATTGCTCCTGGCATCGTTCGAAGGAAAGGAGCACCCCCCATGCGTCGACGTGACTGGATGACCGCCCTGCTCGCCGCAGTACTCGGCGCCTGCGCAGCCTCTCCCGCCTTGGCGGGCACCGGCCCGCGCAGCGACATCACCGGGGGCCACTGGGCCGTCGGCGTCGACAAGGGCGCCTTCTCGCTGGATCTCGGCCTGAGCGATCACCTGACCGTCGGAGTCGATGCCCGCTCGGAGGACGTGGGGACCGCCTGGAGCGGGGTCGGCGCTCATGCGACCTACCGCCTCATCGGCAAGAACGACGGCTGGAACCTGGCCCTCGGCGGCCGCATGAGCGTTCCGGCGGACCAGGTCGCGGCGCTCGCGGACTCAAGGGTCCGCGACGTGACGGGGGCCGTGGGATACATGGGGGCCGCGAGCGGCTACGTGCTGCTTTCGCTCCCCCTGACCGGCTGGTTCGTGCTGCGCTACCCCGTCGGGCTCACCTACTACCTGGGGGCCGGGCAGAACGGCGGGACGCCCTGGGCCTTCGGCAGCGACGCGTGGCGGCCCGGCGATGGACGCACCGCCTCGGTCACGACCCCCAGCAGCACCGTCTACTTCCCTGCCCTCCAGTTCCTGCCGGAAGCCGCCTTCAAGCTCTGGGGCTTCGAGGCGACCCTGTTCGGGAGCAGCATCGCCGGCATTCGCCTGACGTTCTAGCGAGAATCCACCAAGGGCGATTCCCCCGCCCCCCGGTGGGGCGGGGAGGAAGCTAGGCGGGCTGGGGCGCCTCCTTCTCGAAGCGCAGGGCGCCGTCCACCGCGTCGATGCGGATGCGATCGCCGTCGTGGAAGGCCCCTTCCAGCAGCTTGAGCGAGAGCGGGTTCAGGATCTCGTTCTGGATTGCCCGCTTCAGCGGCCGCGCCCCGTAGATCGGATCGAAGCCCTCGCGGGCGAGCATCTCCTTGGCCGACTCGCTCAGGTCCAGGCCGATCTTGCGCTCGGCGAGGCGCTGGCGCAGCTTCTCCAGCTGGATGTCCACGATCCGCTTGATCTCGTCCAGGCTGAGCGCGTGGAACATCAGGACGTCGTCCACCCGGTTCAGGAACTCGGGCCTGAAGTGCGAGCGCAGCTCGTCCATGACGGCCTTGCGGGTCGCCTCGGGGCCCTGGGCGGCCAGGTCCTGGATCAACGGCGAGCCGATGTTCGAGGTCATGATGATCACCGTGTTCCGGAAGTCCACGGTGCGGCCCTGGCTGTCCGTCAAGCGCCCGTCGTCCAGGATCTGGAGGAAGAGGTTGAAGACGTCGTAGTGGGCCTTCTCGATCTCGTCGAAGAGCACCACCGCGTAGGGCCGGCGCCGCACCGCCTCGGTGAGCTGGCCGCCCTCGTCGTACCCGACGTAGCCGGGAGGGGCGCCGACCAGGCGGCTGACGGCGTGCTTCTCCATGTACTCGCTCATGTCGATGCGGACCATGGCGTTCTCGTCGTCGAACAGGAAGGCGGCGAGCGCGCGGGCGAGCTCGGTCTTGCCGACGCCCGTGGGCCCGAGGAAGATGAAGGAGCCGATGGGGCGATTGGGGTCCTGGATCCCGGCGCGCGCACGGCGCACCGCGTTCGAGACCGCCTTGATCGCGTCGCTCTGGCCGATCACGCGAGCCTGGAGCCGCTCCTCCATGTGGACCAGCTTCGCGAGCTCGGTCTCGACCAGCCGTGAGACCGGGATCCCCGTCCACTTGGCGACCACCTCGGCGATGTCCTCCTCGCCGACGACCTCCTTGAGCAGCTGGGTGCCCCGCTGGGTCTCTGATAGGCGCGCGGTCTCGTCCTCGAGCTCCTTGGCGAGCGCATGCATGGTGCCGTAGCGCAGCTCCGCGGCCCTGGCGAGATCCCCCTCGCGCTCGGCCTTGGCTTGGGCGATCTTGGCGGCCTCGATCTTCTCCTTGACCGCGGAGATGCGGGCGATGAGCTCCTTCTCCTGCAGCCACTGCCCGCGCAGGGCCGTGCGCCGCTCGTTGAGCCCCGCAAGCTCCGCGTCGATCGCCTTGAGGCGATCCACCGAGACCGCGTCCGACTCCTTCTTGAGGGCCTGCTTCTCGATTTGGAGCTGGGTGATCCGGCGCTCCAGCTCGTCGAGCTCGGTGGGCATGGAGTCGATCTCGATGCGCAGGCGGCTGCTGGCCTCGTCCACCAGGTCGATGGCCTTGTCCGGCAAGAAGCGATCGGCGATGTAGCGGTGGCTCAGGACGGCCGCCGCCACCAGGGCCGCGTCCGCGATCTTGACCCCGTGGTGGACCTCGTAGCGCTCCTTGAGGCCGCGCAGGATCGAGATCGTGTCGGCGACCGAGGGCTCGGGGACCATCACCGGCTGGAAGCGGCGCTCGAGGGCCGCGTCCTTCTCGATGTGCTTGCGGTACTCGTCGAGGGTGGTGGCGCCCACGCAGCGCAGCTCGCCGCGAGACAGCGCCGGCTTGATCATGTTGGAGGCGTCCAGGGAGCCCTCGGCGGCCCCTGCCCCCACGATGGTGTGCAGCTCGTCGATGAAGAGGATCACCTCGCCCTGGGCGTCGGTCACCTCCTTGAGGACGGCCTTGAGCCGGTCCTCGAACTCACCCCGGAACTTGGCCCCCGCGATGAGCGCGCCCATGTCGAGCGCGACCACCCGCTTGTGCTTGAGGCCCTCGGGCACGTCGCCCGAGACGATGCGCTGGGCGAGGCCCTCGGCGATCGCCGTCTTGCCCACCCCCGGCTCGCCGATGAGCACCGGGTTGTTCTTGGTGCGCCGGCTGAGCACCTGGATCACCCGGCGGATCTCCTCGTCCCGGCCGATCACCGGGTCGAGCTTGCCCGACGATGCCACCCGGGTCAGGTCCCGGGCGTACTTCTCGAGGGCCTGGTACTTGGCCTCGGGGTTGGCGTCGGTGACCCGGTGGCTGCCGCGCATGGCGGCCAGAGCCGAGTAGAGGCGGTCCTTGGTCGCGCCCTTGTCGCGCAGGCGATCGCCCCCTCGGCTCTTGATCGCGGGGTCCGCGATCGCAAGCAGCAGGTGCTCGGTCGAGACGTAGTCGTCCTTGAGGCGCTGCGCCTCGCTCCATGCGAGGTCGAGGGCGGCCTTGAGCGACGCGGAGACGTAGACCGATCCCCCCGCGCCCTGGATCGCGGGAAGCTTGGCGAGATCCCCCTTCAGCTCCTCGGCGAAGGCCTGGGGCTGGATCTCGAGCTTGCGCAGGAGCGGATCGACGGTGCCTTCCGCCTGCTCGACCAGCGCCAAGAGCAGGTGCTCGGGCTCGACCTGCTGCTGGTTGCGCGATTCGGCGGCACCCTGGGCCTCCTGCAAGGCCTCCTGGGCTTTGATGGTGAAGCGGTCGAAGCGCATCTGAGCCTCCTTTTGTTGCATGGGCGCGTCAGGGCGGGGGGCGATCGCGAGATTTCAAAGTCATATAACTTGAGTGGCCGGATGTCAAGTGGATCCTCCCCGAGCGGGGAGAAGTGAAGCCCCGGGCGGGATCCGGGCGAGTTGCGCGATCCTCGCTTGCCTAAGCTGTTAACTTATGTTAAGTTGTAACAACACTTTACAAATCGATACTCGGCGGCCCGTGAGGACCCCGATCCCCATGGGCTCCAGGCGCTTCTTCCGCACCGTCGGGCCGCTTTCGAGGGAGGGATTCAGGATGCACGTGAGTTTCTACGTTCCGGGGACCAGCGACCCGCACGCCAACGGGGCCACGGCAGGCCAGCAAAGCGCCTTCTCCCCGGCCGCCCTCGCGCTCTCGATCAACCTCACCCAGCTCGCGCTCGACGGGGCCGGCCTCGAGGCCGTCGCCAAGGCGATCGCCCACGACCTGGACGCCCCCGTCCTGATCGAGGACCGGCAGTTCAACCTCCTTGGGCACGGCGCACCGGCGAACGTCGCCTCGCCCACCTACGACGAGATCGTCGCCTCCAGCGGCACCCCGGTCGCCATCCTCAAGGAGCTCGAGGACGCGGGCACCCTGCGCCAGATGCGCACCGAGAAGGGGCTCTTGACCATCCCCGGCGGCGAGGGCAGCAAGGAGCCCCGCCACCTCTGCCCGATCGTCGTCGGCGGCGAGATCATGGGCTACCTCTCGTGCGTGGACACCGACGGCAAGGCGGGGGCTCTCGCGCCCGAGTTCCTCATGGCGGGCGTCCATGCGGTCGCCATCGAGCTCCTCAAGCAGAAGGGCATCGCGGAGAACGAGCAAAAGCTCAGGCGCGACTTCTTCCGCGATCTGCTCTTCTCCAACGGCAACATCTCGCCCGAGACCCTCCACCGCCGCGCCACCTACCTGGGCTACCAGCTGTCCAGCGCCTACTGGGCGCTGACCGTCGAGTTCGACCAGGTCCCCAACGAGGAGCTCCTGCCCGACGAGGTCAAGAAGCTCGCGAACAACCTCAACTCCCTGCTCTCCTTCAGGCAGGCCCTGGTCATCACCCAGACCCAGGGCGCCACCATCCTCTACCCCATCAAGGAGGGCCAGCCCACCCTCGACAAGATCAAGCACCTGGCCGAGACCATCCGCCAGAAGGTCCTCGCGGGATCCGCCGGCTGGGGGGCCTCGATCGGGGTCGGCCAGCTGTACAACGACCTGCTCTCGATCCCCCGCGCCTACCGCGAGGCGCAGCACGCCGTCAAGATCGGCCGCGCCCTCAACGGCACCAACACCATCGCCTGCTTCGCCGAGCTCGGCATCTACCGCATGCTCTTGCAGTTCGCCCAGACCCAGAACCCCAACGAGTTCTTCTGCGAGGCCCTCCAGCGCCTGCTCGAGTACGACCAGCAGGCCGACAAGGAGCTGGTCAAGACGCTCACGGCCTTCCTCGAGTGCAACGGCAACCTCACCGAGACCTCGGACCGGCTCTTCATCCACCGCAACACCCTCAAGTACCGCCTCGAGCGCATCCGGGACATCACCCAGATCGACCTGGACGACTCGGAGAACCGCCTGATGCTCCATTTGGGCCTCAAGATGAACCAGATCGTCTCGACCATCAAGCGATAGTCGCCCCAGCCCTTCCTCAAACTACGAGGGACCGCCGTCTTGGTGGTCCCTCGCGGCGTTCCGGGGATGGCCTGCTGGCATCTTGTCTCTTACCGGGGGGGCATGGTAGCGTCGCGCCTAAATCTCGAAGCGTCTCTCTGGCAAAGGACGGTATCGGGAGGACCTCACAGCGATTGAAAGGAGGCGGGTGATGGCGACTCTGGCGACGAAAGCCTTGACGGCGACGTTGTCTCTCGGGATTGGAATCATCTGGGCCCTGCCGAGCCAGGCGCAGATGCGAACCTCGCAGCCCTCGGGCGGGTACAGCGTCTCGGCCCCCATGGCGTCCGAATCGCGCCTGCCCCCCATGAACTTCATCGCCGTGCCGCGCGGCGACGTGATCCCCGAGGGGCGCGCGATCACCTCGGCGACCCTTCAGCTCAACCCCGGCGGCGCCGCCGCCCTGGGCATGCCGGCGGCCGGCGCGGGGCTCGGCTTCGGCTACACGGGCAACGCCCTCTCCCTGAGCAGCCAGTCCTCCCTGGGCGGCGCCGCCCAGCTCAACACGGGCATCACCGGCTACGCCACCACGCCGTGGGCGGGCCGCATAGACGTGGCGGGGAAGTTCGGCCTCCTGCAGGAGCGCTCGGGCGGGCTGTTCGACCTGGCGGGCCAGGCCGGAGCGGCCCTCAACGTGGACGCCAACGGCGCGCCCAGCCTGGGCTTCGCCGTCGGCGTGCCCATCTCCAAGATGTTCGGCCTGACGTCGACCAGCCGGCTCGCGCTCGGCCTCTACCCCAACTGGGGCAGCGCCATGATGGCGCCGGGGGCGATCGCCAACCAGCTGGCGCCCACGACCCGCTTCGCGCTGGGGGTGGGGGGCTACCTCAACCTCACCGACTCCATCGGCCTGATCGCCGACACGAGCTTCGGAACCAACGGGGCCGTCGAGGGCAGCAACGTGGGCCTCGATCTCGGGCTCTCGCCCTCGGTGACGCTGCGCATCGGCGCAGGGCTGCCGGGCAGCCTCGGCGGCGCGACCAGCGTCGGCGCGGGCCTGCACTGGAGCTACTGATCCGTCCCCCCCAGCCCCCCGTCAGGGGGGCTGGTTTTTCGGGCGCTAGGAGACCAGCTCCGACTTGACCATGTAGGCCTCGCCCTTCTCGGGCAGGGGGATGACCAGGCGGTCGAAGTCGCTGGGCATCACGATCCGGTCGAAGACCCCGCGTGCCTCCTGGATGATGTGGCGCGGCAGGTAGCGAAAGCTCATGTGGGTCAGGGCGAGGAGCTTCACTTCCGCGTCCTTGCCGACCTGGGCCGCCTCGGCGGCCGTGGAGTGCATGGTGTTGCGGGCGCGCTCGGCCTCCTCGACGGTGAAGGTCGAGTCGTGGACCAGCAGATCCGCGCCGCGTGCGGCCTCGACCACGCTGCGGCAGGGGCGGGTGTCCCCCGTCAGGACGACCTTGCGCCCCGGCCGGGCCTCGCCCATCACCTGCTCGGGCAAAACCGGCCCGTTCGAACCCGTGACCGTCTCGCCGCGCTGGAGGCGGCCGAAGTCGGGGCCGGGCGTCACGCCCAGCGATCGGGCGCACTCGGCGTCGAAGCGGCCGGGACGCGGGTCCTCGACCAGGGAGTAGCCGATGCTGCTGATCTTGTGGTCGGTCGCGATCCCCTCGATCCGGTAGTCCTCGAAGGGGATGTCGCCCCCCGGCGCCATCTCGTGGTAGGTCACCGCAAAGTCGGTCTTGCCGATGAGGCGCTTCAGGACGTCCTGGAAGTCCAGCAGGCCCCGCGGGCCGTAGACGGCAACCGGGTCGGTGCGGCCCCAGAGCTGCCAGGTCTTCACCAGGCCGGGCAGGCCGAGGTAGTGGTCGGCGTGCAGGTGGGTGATGAGCACGTGCGAGATGTCGTTGATGCCGATCCCGATGCGGATCAGCTGGCGCTGGGTGCCCTCCCCGCAGTCAACCAGGAAGCGCTCGCTCCCGCGCTGGATGAGGGTGGCGGAGAGGCCTCGCTGCGGGGTCGGGACCGAGCCTGCGGTCCCCAGAAATAGCACGCTTAGTTCCATACCCCCAGTCTAGCACAGCCAAGAGGCGCCCCCGAGCGGGGGCGCCTCCTGGTCGAGCGGGATGGCGAGCGGGGTCAGTGCGCGCTGATCGGGGCCTTGCCGTACAGGGCGTCGATCGCCTCGTGGCGGCGCTTCAGGATGACGCGGCGCTTGAGCGAGAGCTTCGGGCTCAGCTCGTCGGTCGCCTGGCTGAACTCCTCGGCGAGGATCGCGAACTCCTTGATCTGCTCGTAGCGGGCGAAGTCCTTGGTCTGCAGGTCGATCTCGCGCCGCAAGAGGGCCTTGACCTCGGGCTTGGCGACGAGCGCCTCGGGGGTCGTCTCGGGCCAGCCCCGGTCCTTGGCCTCCTTGGCGAGGTTCTCGAAGTTGGGCACGATGAGCGCCGTCACGTAGTTGCGGCCGTCGCCCACCACCATCGCCTGGGCGATGAACGGGCTCAGGGCCAGGGCCCCCTCGATGGGCTGGGGCGCGACGTTCTTGCCGTTCGACATCACCAGGATCTCCTTCTTGCGATCGGTGATGGTCAGGTAGCCGTCGGCGCTCAGGACGCCCACGTCGCCGGTGTGCAGCCAGCCGTCGGGGGTGATGGCCTCGCGCGTCGCCTCCTCGTTGTTGAAGTAGCCGAGCATGATGTTGGGGCCCCGGGCCAGGATCTCGCCGTCCTCGGCGATCGTGATCTCGACGTCGGTGAAGGCCTGGCCCACGGTGCCCATCCGGACGCGGCCCGGACGGTTGACGGCGATGACCGGCGAGGACTCGGTGAGGCCGTAGCCCTCGAGCACGGTGATGCCGAGGACCTGGAAGAAGATCCCCACCTCGCGCGGCAGCGCCGCCCCGCCCGAGATGCAGCAGCGCAGGCGGCCTCCGGTGCGCTCGCGGACCTTGGAGAAGACCAGCTGGTCGGCGAGCTTGAGCTCCATGGCGGTCCAGGGACCGGGCTCCTGACCCTGCTCGCGGGCCAGGAAGACGCGCCGGCCGAGATCGAGGGCCCAGGTGAACAGGGCGCGCTTGACGAGGGAGCCCTCGTTGACCGAGCCGAGCACGCGGGCGCGGATCTTCTCGTACACCCGCGGCACGCTGATGATGAAGGTCGGCTTGACCTCGACCAGGTTGGCGGCGATCGTGTCCATGGACTCGGCGTAGGCGGTGCATGCCCCCTTCATGAGGAAGGCGTAGTAGGCGACGCGCTCGAAGACGTGGCAGAGGGGCAGGAAGCTCAGCGCGCTGTCATCGGAGCGCAGGTCGATCAGGTCCAACACCGAGCTCGCGTTGGTCGCGTGGTTCCGGTGGCTGAGCATGACGCCCTTGGGGTTGCCGGTGGTCCCGGAGGTGTAGATGATCGAGGCGACGCTCTGGGGCTCGACGGCCTCCTCGCGCAGCGAAATCTCCTGGGCGTGCTTGTCGCCGAGGGCCTCGCCCCCGGCGACGAAGTCGGCGAACCTCACGACCGAAAGCCCCGCGTCCTCGGCCGGCCGGGCGTCCATGGCCACCACCAGCCGGAGGGAATCGGTTTCCTTGGCCGCTTCGAGGACCTTGTCGAGCTGGTCGCTGCTGGAGCAGACCATGACCTGCGGCCGCGCGTCGTCGATGATGTAGGCCAGCTGCTTGGGCGAGAGGGTCATGTAGATCGGCACGTTGATGGCGCCGATGCGCTGGATGGCCAGGTCCGTCTGGACCCACTCGGGCCGGTTCTCGCTCAGCAGGCCGACGCGATCGCCCGGGCGCACGCCCGCCTCGATCAAGGAGGCCGCGAGCGCGCTCACCCGCCGGTCCATCTCGCCGAAGGTGATGTCGTGCCATCTCCCATCCTGCTTGTACCTGAAGCCCACCCGATCCCGGTTGCGCTCCATGGTGTGGTGGTAGATGGCGACGAGGGTTTCCAGCATCGGTTGTCCTCCTTCAGGTGCGTCGGCGCACCCTATAACCATACCACGAGGGCGGGAAGCTTATTGCTTCCCGCCCTCGTGGCCGAATATCACCTACTCGTTGAGCAGATCCAGGTAGATCGGCTCTTGCTGCTTGGCCCCGGCGGCCCTCAGGACGGTCCGGATCGCGTTGATCGTCCGGCCCTGCTTCCCGATGACCTTCCCGACGTCGTCGGGATCGACCTGGACGCCGAGGCGGATCGCGTCCGGATCATCCCTGCGCTCGATGCGCAGCGCCTCGGGGTTCGAGACGATGCCCTGCAGGATGATGTCGGCAACGGCAACGGGGTCCATGAGGCCTCCTTAGACGGTCGGGTTCGAGAGCTTCTCGAACGCGCCGATCTTCTTGAGCAGCTCGCGCGCGGTGTCGGAGGGCTGAGCGCCGGTCCGGAGCCACTTGAGAGCGGCTTCCTCGTTGATGCGAACCTCAGCGGGCTCCTTCTGGGGATCGTAGAAACCGATCTCCTCGATCACCCGGCCATCGCGACGGGAACGGCCATCAGCCACGACCATACGGTACTTGGGCTTCTTGGTCGCGCCGATGCGCTTGAGACGGATCTTCACCATGTCTGTATCACCTCCTTGTCGCTTGATAAAGTCGACCTAGTGCTTCTTGTTGGGCGGGAACGGAAATCCGCCCCCACCGAAGCCTTGTGGGAATTTGGGCATCTTCTTGCCGATCTGCTTCTCGAACTTCCCGAACTGCTTCATCATCTGGCGCATGTTCTCGAAATCCTTGAGCAGCTTGTTCACCTCGGGGACCGAGGTGCCCGAGCCGCTGGCGATACGCCGCTTGCGCGACATATCGAGGAGCTTCGGGTTGCGGCGCTCCTTGGGCGTCATGGAGCCGATGATCGTCTCGATGCGCTTCAGTTGCTTTTCGCCCTCCGCCAGCTGATCCTTGCTGATGTCGACCCCCAGCATCTTGCCGATGGGAAGCATCTCGAAGATCGCGGAGAGCGAGCCGAGCTTCTTGATCTGGCGCATCTGGCCCACGAAGTCCTCGAGGTCGAACTCCGCCTTGCGGAACTTCTCCTCGAGCTTCTTGGCCTCGGCCTCGTCGATGTTCTCCTGGGCGCGCTCGATCAGGGTGAGAACGTCGCCCATCCCGAGGATCCGCGTGGCGATGCGGTCGGGGTGGAAGGGCTCCAGGGCGTCGAGCTTCTCGCCGGCGCCCGCGAACTTGATGGGGCGGCCGGTGACCTGCTTGACCGACAGCGCAGCGCCGCCGCGGGTGTCGCCGTCGAGCTTGGTGAGCACCACGCCCGTGATGTCGAGGGCCGCATGGAAGCTCTCGGCGATCTTGACCGCGTCCTGGCCGGTCATGGCGTCGACCACCAGGAGGATCTCCTGCGGGGCCAGGGCGGCCTTGAGGCGGCGGATTTCGTCCATCATCGCCTCGTCCACGTGCAGGCGGCCCGCCGTGTCGACGATGACGTAGTCCTTGCCGTTGCTCTTGGCGAAGGCGACGGCCTCGGTGGCGATGGCGACCGGATCGCTCGCGCCTTCCTTCAGGAAGACCGGGATGTTGATCTGCTTGCCCAGGACCTCGAGCTGCTTCATGGCGGCGGGCCGGTAGACGTCGCAGGCGACGAGCAGGGGGTTGCGGCCCTTCTTGCGCAGGTACAGCGCGAGCTTGCCCGAGGTGGTGGTCTTGCCCGAGCCCTGGAGGCCGGCCATCAGGATGATCGTGGGGCCGGGGTGCGCATCGGCCAGAGGCGAGCGCTCGCCGCCGAGCAAGGCGACCAGCTCGTCGTTGACGATCTTGATGAACTGCTGGCCCGGGTTGAGGCCCTGCATGACCTCGACGCCGAGGGCCTGCTCCTTGACCTTGGCGACGAACTCCTTGACCACCGCGAGGCTCACGTCGGCCTCCAGCAGGGCACGCCGCACCTCGCGCAGGGCCTCCGAGATGTTCTCCTCGGTGATCTTGCCCTGCCCGCGCAGCTTCTTGAAGACGTCTTGGAGCTTATCGCTCAGCGATTCGAACATGGTGCTCCGATCGGATCCGGAAACGGTCTCGGCCAAGCGATGCTGAGGGTCAAACAAAACTGTTCCGCCTAGCCGCTCACGGCGGCCAAAATCGACCGAAGCCTGGTTTTGTTTGGCACTCTTAGCCAAGATTTAACATTATAGGCGATCGCCACGCCAACCGTCAATTCGCCGGGCGCTCGCTCTAGTCGAGGTCCTCTTCCGGGCGCGGGGCGAGCAGGTCGCGCTTGGCGAGGGCCATCAGGCCCCGCACCATCTTGCTGGTGACGTGCAGATCGAGGGTGGTGATCTCGTCGATGGTCCCGAAGGAGGGCGGCGGCTCGGCGGGCTCGAGGTCCGAAACCCGGATGGGCTGCACGGCCTTGGTGCTCTTGACCCGCTTGGGCCAGAAGCGATCGAGGGCATCCAGCAGCTCGGGGGCGCGCGCGTTGGAGAAGTCCGCCAGCGCCACGGCCGCCGCCTCGGCGTCGAAGACGTCCGCGGGCTTCGCGTCCTGGATGGCCCCGATCCACTTGCCACGGCCCTTTGCCGCCTGCTTGCGCAGGTGGTGGCTCACGTAGGCCTCGTAGTAGGCGTTGAGGTTGGTCGAAAGCGTCGAGAGGCGCTTGGCGTCGAGCTTGGCGTCCAGGAGCTGGCGCCACAGGATCGGCTTGGTGTGGTAGGGCTGGCCCATGTCCTCGAGGTAGTGGACCGATCGCGCCAGGAAGCGGAAGCCCCAGTAGGTGTCCTTCTTGTTGAAGGCGACGCGGGCGAGGTCGTAGTAGGCCCTGGAGCGCGCGGGTCCCTCGCCGAGCTTCACGACCCCGTTGGCCAGGTGGTAGCTCCGGTGGCGGTAGCCGCGGGATCCGCCGGCCAGGGCCTGGGCGGGCGAGGCCGAGAGGCCGTCGTCGAGGCCCCAGTCCGGTTCGTCCGCGTACCGGATCATGACCTCGCGGGCGTTGGTCGTCTCGCCCACCAGCTTGTCGAGGTAGACGGGCTTGTAGTCGGGGTTGATCCCCTTCTCCTGCGCGGCGTAGGTGTAGGGGGTCACCTTGATCGCTCGGTACTGGTTGAGCCACGAGACCTCGCGCAGGATCTCGCGGGTCAACAGGTCGTGATCGGCCCAGGCCATGGCGCTCGCCGGGAAGAGGGCGCAGGCGGCCACGAGGGCGCAGAGGGCTGAGGCGACGGGACGCTTGGGAATCATGGGACCTCGAAGGCGTGAAGGACGAACGCTTCCAACTTATGCCCGAAAGCATTCGCCTGAAACGAAGGGGGACCCGACGGGAACCTAATCGGGGCTGAGCGAGTCTCGTGGTATAAGGGTGGAGCATGAACCCCAACGCGGCAGACGAAACAGCACTCATCAAGGCCTACCAACAAGGCGACAAGCGCGCCGCGGAGGCGATCTTTCGACGCTACCACCCCATGGTCCACGCCCTGGCGACGCGGATGCTCGGGAACGCGGCCGAGGTCGACGACGCGGTGCAGGAGGCGTTCATCCGCGCCTTTCGCGGCCTGAAGACCTTCCGCGGCGACTCCTCGCTCAAGACCTGGATCTACCGGGTCGCCACCAACGTCTGCCTGACCCAGGCGGACAAGATCAAGCGGACGCAGCCCTACGACAGCCTCGACGATCCGCTCGGCGAGGAGGGGGGCGAGACCCGCGGCAGCCAGATCCCCTCCGGGGAGCGGCCTCCGGACGAGGTCCTGCTGGGAGAGGAGCTGGGCGACAAGATCCAGGCGGCGCTGGCCAAGCTGAGTCCCGAGTTCCGGGCGGTGCTGATCCTGCGCGACGTGGAGGGGCTCTCGTACGAGGAGGTGGCGGCCACGACCGGCGCCAACCTCGGGACCGTCAAGTCGAGGCTGGCGCGGGCGCGGACCCAGGCCATGCGCTGGCTCAAGGAGTATCTGGGATGAGAACGGAGGATCCGGTGATGGATTGCGACCATGCGAAGCTGCAGCTCTCGAGCTACATCGACGACTGCGTCTCGCCGGACGAGGCCCACTGGCTCCACGCCCACCTCTCGGGCTGTCCGGCGTGCACCCGGCACCTGGCGGAGCTGCTCGCCACCCTCCAGGCCCTGCGCGCCCTGCCGCGCCTCCTGCCGGGCACCGACTGCTGGGAGGCCGTCGCCTTCACCCTGCGGCGCGAGGGCCTGATCCGCGCCTGGTGGGCGCGCCCGCTGCCCTGGGGGGTGGCCACGGCCGGCGCGGTCGCCGTGGTGGTCGCCTACACCGCGCTGAGGCCCGCCCCGCCTCCCGCGAGCCTCGACGCCTACTGGCGCGAGCACGCCATCTTCACCGCCCAGGAGGAGCCCGCGCCCTTCAGCGGTGGCCCCTCCATCGACGCCATCGAGGCCACCTTCCAGCTCCAGGGGGAATGATGCGCAAATTCGCCCTCGGTATCGCCTCGCTCTCGGTCCTGGCCCTCCTCTCTCCTTCGGCCCAGGCCACCGCCGAGCCTTCGTTCGCGCGCCTGGTCCAGGCCGGCCAGGTCCCCTACGTGGGCGAGCTGGTGGTCAACGGCCGCACCGTCCTCAGGGTGACCCACGGCGCGGGCGATCGCCGCAGGCAGGAGGTCGTCTCGCCCGCGCGCATGGCCGGCGAGCTGGTGGTGGACAACGGCAAGACGCGCTGGCACTACTCGCCGAGGACCCAGCGGGTCGACATCACCCCCTCGACGCTGGGCCTGCGCCGCCCGATGGTCAGCGAGCGCCTGCTGTCTCGCAACTTCCGGCTCGAGGTGGGTTCGCGCGCGACGGTCCTCGGGCGTCCGACCCGCATCGTCGAGATCGTTCCTCTGCACCCGGGCCGCTCGCGCCAGCGCCTCTGGATGGACGTGGCGACGGGCCTGGCGCTCAGGACCGAGCACCTGAGCCCCTCGGGCCTCGTCCTCGATCGCAGCGAGTTCCGCTCCATCCAGGTCCAGACCGCGCTGAAGCCCGACGCCTTCGAGTTCACCCTTCCCCCTCGCGCGAAGGTGGGCAGCTCGGTGCAGGTGCTGGCCTCGGGCCAGACCCTCGATGAAATCGACGTGGAGCTGCCGTTCACACCCAGGCTGCCGAGCTACCTGCCCGCCGGCTTCGAGGTGCTCGACGTCCAGGTCTTCGAGAGCAAGGGCGTCCGCAACGTCCACTGGCGCCTCAGCGACGGGCTCGGTATGCTCTCGCTGTTCCAGGCGACCCGCGAGAGCATGCCCCCCATGCCCGAAGACGCTCGGGAGGTCACCTTCGAGGGCGGCCGCGGCCACGTGTTGGGCCACGGCTCCCACCGGATGCTCTGCTGGGAGATGCCGAACGGCTCCTACTCGCTGGTGGGCGACCTCGCCCAGAGCGAGCTGACCAAGATCGCGGCCTCCACGGCCCCCTGAGCGATCGCTCGCTTGCGGGGAACTTTTTCGATCCCTCGTTGGTCTATTGAGAGCGATCGCGTCACACGTCCACGTTACGTCCGAACGTTACGCCCGAAAGGAGTCCAACGCCCATGCGCATGCGCGTGATACCCGCTGCCCTCACCCTGGTGATCGGCGCCGGCGGGGGCGCCATCGGAGCCGCGGCGGTGCTCGCCGCCAAGCCCGCCGTCGAAGCCCAGCCCGCCTTCGCGACGCCCACCACCGCTCCCATGCCGGTCGTCGCCAGCGGCACCGAGGTCATCGCGGACCTGGTCGACAGGGTGGGGCCGGCGGTGGTGAACATCGACACGGTCAGCGAGCGGCGGGTTCCCGCCTACTCGTTCAATCCCTTTTCCTTGGATGACTTCTTCAACGGCCAGCCCATGCAGCAGCGCCAGCGGATCGTCCAGCAGAAGGGGGTCGGCTCGGGCTTCGTCGTGCGCCCCGACGGCCTGATCGTCACCAACAACCACGTGGTCGCGGGCGCCACCGAGCTGAGCGTGACCCTGCCGGACGGCCGCAAGTTCAAGGGCAAGCTGATCGGCACCGACCCCGGCAGCGACCTCGCGCTGGTCAAGGTGGAGGCCAAGGACCTGCCCGCCCTCAAGCTCGCCGACCCCAAGAGCCTGCGCGTGGGCCAGTGGACGGTCGCCATCGGCAGCCCGCTGGGCCTGAGCCACTCGGTCACCGCCGGCATCCTGAGCGCCATGGACCGCGAGGTCTCGCTCAACAACCGGGTCGGCTTCCTGCAGACGAGCACGCCCATCAACCCGGGCAACTCGGGAGGGCCCTTGCTCAACATGAAGGGCGAGGTGATCGGGGTCAACACGGCGGTGGCGGCCCACGCCCAGGGGATCGGCTTCGCGGTGCCGGTGGACACCGTCTCGCGCATCATTCCCCAGCTCGAGGCCAAGGGCAAGGTCGAGCGCGCCTGGCTGGGGGTGGGCCTCAAGGACCTGCCCGACAACCGCCAGGCCATGTTCTACCCGGTGGATGCCGGGGTGATCGTCGCCCAGGTGGACCCCAGGGGCCCGGCCGCCAAGGCGGGCCTCACGACCGGCGACGTGGTGCAGGCGCTCAACGGCAAGCCCGTCAAGAACGCGCACGACCTGATCGTCGCGGTGGGTACCCTCAAGGTCGGCGAGAAGGTCTCCTTGCTGGTCAACCGCGAGGGCCAGAAGAAGACCCTCGACGTCACCCTCGGCCAGATGCCGCAGCGGGTCGCCAACGCTGCGCAAGAGCAGCAGCAGCCCATGGAGGCGCAGCCGGACGACGGCGAATAGCCCTCTCTTCACAGGCGCCCATTGTCGCGGGTTCTTCTGCGATAATGGGCGCCTGTGCCGTTGAGGGAGGAAAAATCATGAAAGCATTCGCAAGCATCTGCCTCGCTACGGCGATCGTCGCGTTGCCGCAAAACGCCCTGGCCGAGCCCGAAGCGCCCTCGCTCGATCTCTCGATCGTGCGCGGGGTCAACACCCTCGGGTCGCCGGCGCTGGATGCGCCCATGGGCCTGCTGTCCAACAACGTCTTCCTGCTGGGCGCTCCGCTCGCCCTCGCGGTGGCGGCCGACCACACCACCTTCAAGGCCCCCGCCGCGGCCTTCGTCGCCGAGGGGCTCGCCGGCATGAGCGTCATGCTGATCAAGCCGCTCTTCGAGCGGCCGCGGCCCTTCGCGGCGGACCCCTCGCTGCGCACGCCGAGCGGAAAGTGGGAGACGGATCCCAACAGCTTCCCCTCGGGCCATGCGGCCGTGTCCTTCGCGGCGGCCACGGCGATCGCCGACGCGCGGCCGGATTACGCCTGGCCGGCCTACGGCCTGGCTGCCCTCATCAGCTACTCGCGGATGTACAACGGGGTCCACTACCCCACCGACCTGCTGGCGGGGGCGCTTCTGGGCTACGGGGCGGGCAAGGTCACGACCTGGGGGATGAGCCAGGTGACGGATCGCCTCGGCTGGCCTATCTCGGGGAAAGTGGTCCCTGGAAGCGACGCGCTCACCTTCGGCTTCGCTAGGCAGTTCTGATCCCCCGGGCCTCGGAACGATGAGATCCCCCCACCCCTCCCATCTAACAAAACCAGGCATGTGTTGTGGTGGCCGCTGTAAGCGGCTTGATTGAACAGTTTCGTTAGACGTTCACCCTAACCCCGCCCCACCGGGGGGCGGGGAAGCCGGACGCTAAGCGTGCACGCCCTTCGTCGTCGCGCGCGCGCGCTCGATCTCGGCGCGGTACGCCGCCACCTCTTTTTCGACCCAGGCGGCGCGGGCCTCCTCGGTCCAGCCCTCGAGGGCCTGCAGGCTGCCGCTCATCACCGCGGCGATCTCGTCGACGGCGCCCAGGCCCTGGTCGGCATCGAGCAGGTTCAGGCGCGTCCGGCGCATCATGACGTCCTGGAGGGTCATGGCCAGCTCGAAGCGCACGAAGTAAGCGACCTCCGAGCGCAACAGCGGCGTCTCGGGGCTCAGGCCCGAGATCCTGCGGTCCAGGCCGCGATCCGCGTCCATCAGGGACAGCACCACCAGGTAGTTGGTGCCGTAGCGCCCGATGAGGGTGCGGATGAGAGAAGGCTCCACCCGGGGATGGGTCGCGAGCGCGTACTGCATGTACGCCTCGAAGCTGCCGCCCGGGACGTCGCCGCCCGAGAGGGGCACGTCGTCGCAGTGCCGGTCCGTCAAGGGCGCGAGCCAGGCCTCCGCGCGCAGGCTCTTGATGGCGACCTCCACGACCTGGCGCGCCATGGCCCGGAAGGTCGTGTACTTGCCCCCTGCCACGCAGATGAGGCCCGAGGGGGTGGTGAAGATCTCGTGCTCGCGCGAGATGTCCGACTCGCTGACGCCCTCGCCCTCGGGCGCGATCAGGGGCCGCCAGCCGCCGAAGGTCGCGATCACGTCGTCGGGCGTCAGGTGCGCCCCCGGGCAGGCGGCGTTCGCCGCCTCCAGCACGTAGCGGATCTCGTCGGGGCTCGCGTAGATGTCGTCGTCCAGGTACGAATCGCCCTCGCCCTTTTCCGGGTGGGCGGTGTCCGTCGTCCCGATGATCGTGCGATCGCCGTAGGGGATGACGAACATCAGGCGCTTCTTCTTGGGGTCGGACGTGTCCGCGCTCTTGATCACGATCGCCGCGTCGGTGATCTTGCGGGTGACGACGTGGATGCCCTTGGTCGGCTTCAGGCGCGGCCTGGCCTCGGGGTCGTCCAGGCGGTTGAGGCGATCCACCCAGGGGCCGGTCGCGTTGATCACCCGGCGGGCATGGACCCTCAGGCGCTGGCCCCCCAGGCGATCGTGCACCACCACGCCCGAAAGCTTGCCGTCGGGGCCCTTCGCGAAGGACTCGACCTCGGCGTGGTTCGCGATCGCCGCCCCCCAGAGCGCCGCCGACTTGATCGTCTCGAGGTTCATGCGGGCATCCTCGGTCAGGCCGTCGACGTACGACAGGGCGCCGCGCATGCCCTCCACGCGCAGGACGGGCTCCTTGCCCACCGCCTCCCTGGGCTTCAGCTTGTGGTGCAGGCGCCCCAGCCGGAACTCCGAGGCGCTCGCGAGGCCGTCGTAGAGCCACAGCCCCAGGTCCATGGTCGAGAGGCCGAAGCCGCCGTACTCGGCGTAGATCGGGTAGAGGAACTGCAGCTCCTTGGCCAGGTGCGGCGCGTGGCGGAAGAGCTTGTTGCGCTGGCTCAGGGCCTCGTGGACCAGGCCCAGCTCGGCGTGCTCGAGGTAGCGCAGGCCCCCGTGCAGGAGCTTGGAGCTCTTGCTGCTGGTGCCGCCCGCGAAGTCGCCGCGCTCGATGAGGGCCACCTTCAGGCCGCGCAGGGCGCCCTCGAGGGCGACCCCCGCCCCGGTGATGCCCCCGCCGACGACCAGCAGGTCCCAGCTCTCCTTGGAAAGGCGCTCGAGAGTCACTCGGCGCGAGGTGGCGGACAGTTCACGGCTCAGCATTGAAGCACTATTCCCCTAAAATTACGCGATGGGCTCGCGGACGCCGTCCTCCTCATGGAGGACCCAGTCGCGCGAGCGCGAAACGGCGCGCTTCCAGGCCGCGCGCAAAGGAGCGCGCGACGCTTCGGCCATGGCGCTCTCGAAGGTCATGAGGCCCGCAGGCGCCGGGATGGCCTCCGGGCTTTGCCAGAAGCCGACGCCAAGGCCCGCGAGCATCGCCGCCCCCCAGGCCGTGCTCTCGACGACGGCCGCCCGGCGAACGGGCAGGCCCAGCACGTCCGCCTGGAACTGCATCAGGAAGTCGTTGGCGCTGGCCCCCCCGTCCACCCGCAGCTCGCGGATGGCGCGGCCCGTGTCCGCCTGCATCCCCTCGATGAGATCGGCGCTCTGGAAGGCGATGGACTCGAGGGCCGAGCGCACCAGGTGCGCCCGGGTGGTGCCGCGGGTGATCCCCACGATGGTGCCGCGCGCGTACGGGTCCCAGTGGGGAGCACCCAGGCCGACGAACGCCGGCACCAGGTAGACCCCGCCCGTGTCCGGCACCGAGCGCGCCAGGGCCTCGGTCTGCGAGGCGCTCGAGATGAGGCCCAGCCCGTCGCGCAGCCACTGGATGGTGGCTCCTGCCGAGAAGACGCTGCCCTCCAGGGCGTAGACCGTCTTGCCGCCGATCTGCCAGGCGATGGTCGTCAGGAGGCGATTGCGGCTGAAGATGGGGCGATCGCCCGTGTTGACCAGCAGGAAGCAGCCGGTGCCATAGGTGTTCTTGCCCATCCCCTCCTCCCAGCAGCGCTGCCCGAAGAGGGCCGCCTGCTGGTCGCCCGCCATCCCCGAAACGGGGATTCCGGCTCCCAGGCGGCCGTGGGCCACGGTGCGGGCGAACTCGCCGCTGTTGGGCAGGACCTCGGGCAGCATGGCCCGGGGGATGACGAGGCGCTCCAGGATCTCGGGATCCCAGTCGAGGGTCGAGAGGTTGAAGAGCATGGTGCGGCTGGCGTTGGAGAAGTCCGTCGCGTGGCGCGCGCCGCCCGAGAGGCGCCAGAGCAGGTAGGAGTCGATGGTCCCGAAGAGGACCTCGCCGCGCTCGGCGCGTTCGCGCAGCCCCGGCATCCGGTCGAGCAGCCAAGCAAGCTTGGTGCCCGAGAAGTAGGCGTCCAGCACCAGGCCGGTCTTGGAGGCGAAGAAGTCGACCAGCCCCTCCTGGCGCAGGGCGTCGCACATTCCCGCGGTGCGGCGGCACTGCCAGACGATCGCCCGGTGCACCGGCTCGCCCGTTTCGCGGTCCCAGACCACCACCGTCTCGCGCTGGTTGGTGATGCCGATGCCGGCGATCGCATCGCTCGTGGCGCCCGCGGCCTGGAGGCAGGTGTCGATGGCCTCCTGCACCCCCCGCCAGATCTCGGAGGCGTCGTGCTCGACCCAGCCGGGCTGGGGGTAGTGCTGGGTCACCTCGCGATAGGCGCGGCCCGCCACGCGGCCGTCGCGGTCGAAGAGCAGGACGGTGGAGCCGGTGGTGCCTTGATCGATGGCCAGGACGTAGCGCGCGGTCATGAGGCCTCCTCTTGGGCGATGGCGTGGCGGGCCCTTTCATTTTAGAGCAAATCGTCGCGGGGTATGGTCCCTTTGGGCCAGCTTGGCCCTAATTTCCGCATCCTTGTTATAATCGAGCCATCGGGACAGCCACAAAGGAGACGGTTTGAGCACATCCGGGTTTCAACCGAGGGGGCCTCGCGCGGGCCGCGCCTGCGCGCTCGTCGCGCTGGCGTCTCTTTCGCTCACGGCCGTCGCGCCGGCTGCCGCGCAGGTCAAGAGCGGCGTGTTCGTCGCCATCGGCGGCGGCCCCGAGCGCGCCGAGATCGTCTCGACCGTGCTGCAGCTCGCGGGCGGCAAGGACAAGCACGTGGTGGTGATGCCCACCGCCTCGGGCGCCCCTTCCGAGAGCGGGCTCGCCTACAAGCAATACTTCCTGGGGGCGGGGGTGCAGGACGTGGACAGCCTGCCCATCCCCGACCGGGACGGCGCCAACGAGCTGGAGCCGGTCAAGGTCATCGGCCGGGCCGATCTGCTCTACTTCACCGGCGGCGACCAGAACCGCCTGGTCAACACCCTCACCAACACCGCGGTCCACGGCTCCATCCAGACCGCCTGGCAGCGCGCCGCGCTCATCGCGGGCACCAGCGCGGGCGCCATGGTCTGGGGCCCCGAGTTCATCGCCAACGGCAGCAGCCGCGGCGCGCTGCTCAACGGCTTCAGCCGCGACAGCCAGGGGATGCCCGGCCTGGAGCTGCGCCCCGGGCTCAACCTGTGGGACAACCTGATCGTCGACACCCACTTCACCGAGCAGCAGCGCCTCGGGCGCCTGGTGCTCGCGATCGCGAGCAACCAGGGTTACACCGGCCTCGGCATCGACGAGGGGACGGCTGCGATCGTCACCAACGACACCATCCAGGCGATCGGGACAGGCGCGGTCACCGTCCTCGAGACCGACAAGGTGAGCGCGAGCAACGCCGAGACGGTGGGCCCCGGCAACCCGCTGGCCATCGGCAGGGTCTCGTACCACCGCCTGATCCCAGGCAAGACCTACCTGCGCAAGTGGAAGACGATCCAGGAAGAGGAACCGCTCGCTCAAGCCCAGGGGCAGCCCCCGCGCACGCCCTACATCGCGCTGGCGGGCAGCGACACCCCCCCCAAGCAATCGCCGCCCATCTCGGACTTCGTGCGCGCCAGCGGCGGAAGCCAGGCCCGCATCCTGCTCCTCACCGGCGAGGGCGCCACCCAGGGCGCGCGCATGTGGAAGACCCACCTGATGCGCCTGGGCGCGGCCCAGGTGGTCAACTACCAGTCCATCGAGCTCTCGGAGCAGGGCCTCGCCCTGGCCCTCCAGCAGGCCACGGGCATCTTCATGCTCGAGGACGGCCGCGCGAGCCTCTTGAAGGCCCTGCTCGCCAACCAGGGGCGTCTCGCCCAGGTCGTGATCGACGCGGGCAACCGCATGCCCATGGGGGCCGCGGGCAACGGCGTGCGCCTCTTCGGCACCCATGCGATCTTCGGGGCGCCCGGCTCCAACGACTACCTCTCGCTGCCGGGGCTCGGCATCCTGCCGTCCGCCGTGGTGGACAAGGCGTTCTGGACCACGGACGCGGTCGAGCGACTCGTGCGCTCGTCGATCCGGGGCAGCCGCTCGCTGGCCGTCGGCCTCTCGCCCGACAACGCCCTCACCATATCGGGCGGCCAGGCCACCGTCTTCGGCACCAGCCAGGTCATGTTCCTCGAAGCCAAGGACGCCACGGGCTTCAAGCTCGCCCCCGAGGATTCGCCGGGCCCCTCCGGCATCACGGGAATGTCGCTCTCGGTGGTGCCGGCCAACGGCTCGTACGACCTCATCCGGCGCGAGGCGCGATTCTAACCCCCCTTCCGACGTCGTAAGGAACGCGAAATGAAGACAGGCGAGACCCCGCGCATGCCGACCGAAAGCGGCATTATCGAGTCCGGCGGCTTCCAGCTGCGCTACGTCATCGAAGGAGAGGGCCGCCCCGCCATCGTGATCGGCAGCGCGATCTACTACCCTCGAACCTTCTCGCAGCGCCTGCGCGAACACCTGCGACTGGTGTTCATGGACCACCGGGGCTTCGCGCCGGAAGCGAGGACGACCGACACCGCCGCCTTCGAGCTGGACCTGCTGCTCGACGACGTCGAACGGGTCAGGCAGGAGCTCGGCCTCGGGCGCATCGTGGTCATCGGTCATTCCGGCCACGCCTTCATGGCGCTCGAGTACGCCAAGAAATATCCGCAGCACGTCTCCCACGTCGTCCTGATCGGGGCTGGGCCCGACTACGGCGAGGCCAGCTCGCGGGCCGCGGATCGGTACTTCGAGGACCTGGTCGCCCCGGAGCGCAAAGCGACGCTCGAGCGGGATCTTCGCCTCCTGCCCGCCGAGATCGAGGCGGCTCCGGAGAAGCGCTTCATCACCTTCTGCGTCAGATTGGGGGCGCGAAGCTGGTTCGATCACGACTTCGACGCGGCCCCGCTGTGGGAAGGGGTCGACGTCAACATGGCCATGTTCGACCACGTGTGGGGCACGGTCTTCCGGGACATCGACATCGCGCGCGGCCTGGACGCGTTCGACAAGCCGGTGTTTCTCGGTCTCGGCCTCTACGACTTCCTCGTGCCGCCGCACTTCACCTGGAACCCGCTCCGCTCGAAGTTCAAGGACCTCACGCTGCGCCTCTTCCAGCGCAGCGGCCACACGCCGCAGTACGAAGAGCCGGAGGCCTTCGATGGGGAGCTCCTGGGATGGCTGTCCCGGCAGGGGTGAGCGAGGCTTTGATTTAAGGCTTTCATTACCGCATCTTTATCGAATTTCGGGGGGGATCCCGGACAACCATCAAGGTACCTGTTCGCGCGAGGTCTCCTGATGACGACGATCAAATCCAGCCCGACTCCCGCCACCGCCGAAGGCTATCGCCAGCTGCTGAACCAGCTCGACGTCCTGACCGCCGCGCAGCCGCAGGCCCCCGCGCCCGGCCTCGGCCAGGACACCTACGTTCCGAGCGTCCAGCCCGCCCAGCCGGCGCCGGCCGTCGTGCCGCCCGAGGCCCAGAACCTCTTCAAGGACGTCGTCAGCCACTTCCACGCGCTGATGGAAAAGCTCTTCGGCAAGAAGCCCGAGCCCGCCGCGCCCGCTCAGCCTGCGCCCCAGCCCGCTCCCGCACCGCAGCCCGCTCCTGCGGCCAAGACCCACACGGTGGTGGAGGGCGACACCCTCTCGGCGATCGCCAGGCGCACCCTGGGCGACGGCAACCGCTGGCCCGAGATCTTCGAGCTCAACAAGGACCAGCTTTCGAACCCCGACGTCATCCACCCCGGCCAGGTCCTGAAGCTGCCCGGCGGCGCGAACACGAGCGCCCCTGCCCCGAGCGCCCCGGCTCCGAAGCCCCCCGCGGCCTCCGGCGGGACCTACACCGTCGGCAGCGGCGACACCCTCTCGGGGATCGCCCAGCGCGCCCTGGGCGACGGCAACCGCTGGCCCGAGATCTACGAGCTCAACAAGGACCAGATCGCGAACCCCAACGTCATCCGCGAGGGGCAGGTCCTCAAGCTGCCCCAGGGCGCGAGGAGCGCGGCCCCTTCCGCCCCCTCGGCGAGCACGCCGAGCGGCTTCGGCGGCAAGGTCGCCTCGCAGGCGGATGCCCTCATCGACAGCGGCTACAAGTACCCGCCCAACCTCACGGACAGGTACTATCACTCGCCCGACAAGGTGGGCTGCTGCGCCGACTTCGTCTGCGATGCCAACCGCCGCGCCGGCTTCGACCTCAACGGCGTCATGAAGCGGCTGGGGATGAACCCCCACTACTGCCCCTCGATGATCCAGTACTTCCGCGAGCACCAGACCTACGTCAAGGGCAACTCCGGCGCCAGGGTCGGCGACACCGTGTTCTTCAGCTGGGACGGCGGGCCGGGGCCCGACCACGTGGCCGTGGTGACCGAGGTCGACGGCCAGGGCCGCCCGACCCGCATCAGGGAGTCGTACGACTTCAACCTGCCCGCCCGCGAGCGCGCCATCGGCAACTCGCTGGACAACGTCCTCGGCTTCGGCCGGATCAGCAACGCCTAGCCGGGGTCAGACCCCCCAGCCCAGAGCCTCCTCCACCGAGGCCACCAGGCGCAGCGGGTCGAACGGCTTGACGATGGCCCCCTGGACCCCCATGGCCTGCAGGTCGTACCGGTCCTGGGGCAGCGCCTTGGCCGTCAGCAGCACCACCGGGATCCGCGCGGTCGCCGTGTCGGCTCGGAGGTGACGCACGAGCGTGGGGCCGTCCATCTCGGGCATCATGACGTCCATGAGGACGGCCTCCGGCTGCTCCGCTCGCGCCACGGCGATGGCCTCCTGGCCCGAGCGCGCGCTCAGCACCCGGTAGCCCCCGGCGAGCTCGAAGCAGAGGGCGGCAATCTCCCGGATGTCGGGCTCGTCGTCCACGATGAGGACCGTTCGGTCGCTCACGGCTGGTTTTCTCCTCGAGCCACCCGGGGCAGGGTGAAGTGGAAGGTGCTGCCCGCCCCGACGCGGCTCGCGGCCCAGATCCGGCCGCCGTGCTGCTCGACGATGCTGCGGCAGATGGGAAGCCCGAGGCCGGTCCCCCCCTTCTCGCGCGAATCCGAGGCGTCCACCTGCCGGAAGCGCTCGAAGACGGCCTCCTGCATCTCGAAGGGGATGCCGCGCCCCTCGTCGGCGATCGAGAAGCGAAGCAGGTCGCCCTGGGGCTCCGCGCCCAGGGTCACGATGCCCCCCGGCGGCGAGAACTTGATGGCGTTGGAGAGCAGGTTGGTGAGGGCCTGCATGATGCGATCCTCGTCGGCTCTCACCCCGTGTGCCACGGGGCGCACCTCGAGCGTGACCTCGGCCTCCAGCGCCAGCGCCCGCATGGCCTCCGCCGCCCGGATGAGGAGGGCCCCCGCGTCCACTTCTGCGAACGCGAGCGCCAAGTGGCCCGTGGCCATTCGCTCCACGTCCAGGATGTCGTTGACCAGCCGCATCAGGCGCTCCGCGTTGCCGAGGGCGATCGCGAGCATGCGATCGCCCTGCGCCGACAAGGAACCGAGCCGGTCGCCGCTCAGCAGGCCCAGAGCCCCGCGCAGCGCGGTCAAAGGGGTCCGCAGCTCGTGGCTGACCACCGAGATGAACTCGTCCTTCATGCGCTCGACCATGCGGCGCTCGGTGATGTCGCGGATGATCATGCCGCTGGTGAGGCGCCCGTCCTGGTCCTCGAAGCTCGCCGAGGCGACCTCCGCCGGAAAGCGCTCACCGCCCTTGCGGATGAGCGTCAGCTCGCCTCGGAACTGGCCGGTCAGCTCGCGCGCGACGGCCGCGTCGGTGAAGCGCGGATCGCTCGCGTCCACCAGCTGAGCGCGGCGCAGGCGGCGGAACTCTTCGACCGTGTAGCCGAAGACCTTGCAGGCGGCGGGGTTGGCGGTCAGGACCCCCTCCTCGGGAGAGGCGATCAGCACCGCATCGCTGCTGTGCTCGAAGAGCAGGCGATAGCGCGCCTCGCTCTCGCGCAGGCGCTCACTGGCCCGCTTCTTCTCGGTGATCTCGCGGATGATGGTGAAATGCAGCGCGTACGGACCCGCCTGCGTCCCCCGGACGACGACCTCGACCTCGACGGGGGTGCCGTCCTTGCGCGCAAGCAGGGTCTCGTAGCGGTCCTTGATCGGCGCTTCGGGATCCCGGCACGAGACATGCGCCTGGTAGGAGTCCCGGACGCTCGAATGAAGCAGATCGCCCACGTCGGGAAGCGCGAGCAGCTCCTCGGAAGAGAAGCCCGTCAGCGCGCAGTAGGCCTCGTTGGCGTAGATGATCCGCGAATCACGGACGATGGCGAAGCACTCGCCGACCTCGCTCTGAGCCCGCAGCAGCGCCTCGTAGCGATCGTGCAGATCCTGGAGGGCGGACAGGGCCTGGTCCCGCTCGAGAAGCGCCTGTTCGAGCGATTCGAGCTCGGCATCGGCCCGGATGTCCCTCGCCTTCAAGACGGCTTCGAGCTCGGCCGCATGAGCGGGGTGGCTTCGCATCGTCATCGCGCTCCTCCTTGGGCCCATTGGCGCCGGCCCATCGCCCCGCCGGGCCGGAAACAACCGGATACGATCCCATGCCGTGGCGGTGCGGTCAAGTCAGCGTGTGCCTCCCCCGGACCGGGCAGAGCCCTCGGCGTATGTTAAAATTGAACGCTCGCCCTAACGGAGGATTAACCCAAGTGAACATCCAGCTTAACGCCGGCCCCGTGGCCGCCTTGCCCGTCGACACCCTCATCCTCGGTCTCCACGAGGACGACAAGGCCCTCTCGACCGCCGCCAAGGCGATCGACGCGGCCTTCGGCGGCGCGGTCTCGAATCTGCTGGCGCTCGGCGACTTCAAGCCGGAGCTCAACGAGACCTTCCCCCTTTATCTCCAGGGCGACATCAAGCGCCTCGTGCTGCTCGGCCTCGGCAAGCGCTCGGAGCTGACCCTCGAGAAGATCCGCCAGGCGGCGGGCAGCGGCGTCAAGGCCGCCAATGACCTCAAGGCCTCGCGTGCCGCCCTCGCGGGGCTCGAATGGGCCGACACGAGGGCCCTGGTGCAGACCGTGGCGGAGGGCGCCGAGCTCGCCCTCTACGCCTTCGACGAGTGCCGCAGCGCCGCTGACAAGGCGAGCCTCTCGCACCTGACCCTTTCGCTTGTTGCCGTGACGCCCGAGGCCGAGGCGGCGCTTCGCAAGGGCCGGCTCCTGAGCGAGGCGGTCAATTGGGCGCGCACCCTCGTCAACCGTCCCGGCAACAAGCTGACGGCCACGAACCTCGCGACCGAGGCCACCGCCATGGCGGTCTCGCGCGGCCTCTCGAGCCGGGTGTTCGGCAAGAAGGAGCTCCAGGCCATGGGCTTCGGCTGCCTGCTCGGCGTCAACGCCGGCTCCACCGAGCCCCCCGCCTTCATCGTGGTCGAGTACATGGGCGGCAAGCCAGGCGACAAGCCCTACGCGCTGGTCGGCAAGGGCCTGACCTTCGACGCGGGCGGCCTGTGCATCAAGCCCGCCGGCGGCATGGAGGAGATGAAGTCCGACATGGCCGGCGCCGCCGCGGTGCTCGGCACCATCCGCGCGCTCAGCGACCTCTCGGTCCCCGTCAACGTGGTGGCCCTCATCGCGAGCACCGACAACATGCCCGGAGCCAGCGCCTACCGCCCGGGCGACATCCTCACGAGCTACAAGGGCCTGACGGTCGAGGTCATCGACACCGACGCCGAGGGCCGCATCGTCCTCTCGGACGCCCTGGCCTACGCCGACAAGCACTACGACCCCAAGGCCACCATCGACCTGGCGACGCTCACCGGCTCGATCATCGTGGCGCTCGGCGGCCACGTCACGGGCCTCTTCAGCAACGACCAGGCGCTCAGCGACGGCCTCTACCAGTCGGGCCAGGCGACGGGCGAGCGGGTGTGGCCCATGCCCACCTGGGAGGCTTACGCCGATCGCGCCGAGAGCGACATCGCCGATCTCAAGAACGCGGATCCCCGGCGCGGAGACGCGATCAACGCGGCGAAGTTCCTGGAGAAGTTCGCGGGCGAGCGCCCCTGGGCGCACCTGGACATCGCCGGGCCCTCCTGGCTCGACGCGCCTCGCCCCTACGAGCCCAAGGGCGGCACCGGCCACGGTGTCCGCCTGTTGGTGGATTTCCTGAGCGCGCGGGCGTAGGTTACCCGCAAGACGGCCCCCGCGATCCGCGGGGGCCGTCTTGCTGAAAGTCTCGGCGGCCGCCTAGGCGATGGCCGTCTTCTTGCCCTCGTCGTCGATGGCCACGAAGACCGTCTCGGCCTCGGTGACCTTCACCGTGACGCTGGGGTCCGAGACGCGCTGGGCCTCGACCGTGACCTTGACGGTGATCGAGGTCTTGCCGGTCTTGACCAGCGAGGTGTAGAAGCTCACGTTGTCGCCCACGTAGACGGGCTGGTGGAAGACCACCTCGCGCATGGCGACGGTGACGACGCGGTGGCGGGTGTGACGGCGGGCCTCGATGGCGCCTGCGATGTCGATATAGCTGAGGATCACCCCGCCGAAGATGGTGCCGAAGGCGTTGGTGTCCTTGGGCATCAACATGACGCGGATGGCGGGCTGCTGGTTGCTCATGGGGAAGTCTCCTGAATGGGGTTGTCCGCCTGCTATCATAGAGCATCCCCGATGGGATTCGATAGAATCGAGACGTGACGCGTTTTTCCCCCGAAAGGCCCTTCCCATGATCGTCGAGACCTTCCCCGTCGGCCCCCTGGGCTGCAACTGCACCGTCATTGGCTGCCCCGAGACAAGAGAGGCCGTGGTGGTCGACCCGGGCGGGGACCTCGAACTCATCCAGGAGGTCCTGGACCGGCACGGGCTGAAGGTCACGCGCATCCTGCACACCCACGCCCACTTCGACCACCTGCTCGCCACCGGCGCGCTCAAGGAGGCGCGCGGCGGCGAAATTTCGCTGCACGAGGGCGACCTGGAGCTGTACCGGAGCGTCCCCATGCAGGGGCGCCTCTTCGGGATGACCCTCGCGTCGCCCCCCGAGCCGGACCGGCTGGTCAAGGACGGCGAGCGCCTCGAATGGGGGCAGGGCACGGGCGAGGTCATGCACACCCCCGGCCACACCCCGGGCAGCATCTGCCTGCACGTGGGCGATCGCAAGCTGGTCCTGACCGGCGACACCCTGTTCGCGGGGGGCATCGGCCGCACCGACCTGTGGGGCGGCGACTTCCCCACGATCATGCGCTCGATTCACGAGCGCCTGCTTTCGCTCGACGACGACACGGTCGTGATCCCGGGCCACGGCCCGGCCACCACCATCGGCGAGGAGCGCAAATCGAACCCGTTCCTCCAGGGCTAAGCGGAACGTGCTTTCGCTTCACCACTATCTGCTTGGACGGCCGTCGGTCGTTCGATCGTCATGAGGCCGGGGGCGTAGGCTTCCACGAAGGCGCGCGCGACGATCAGTCCTCACCCCGCGTGAACGGGGACCCGGCCAATTCGGCCGGGTCCCCGTTCACGCTTCGGCGCGATCGCTACTCGTACTTCTTGCCGTCGGGAGTCTGAATGTAACCCGCATCTCCAGCCTTGGTGGCCTTGTGGGTCCAGTGGATGCCGTCCTTGTCCCGCTTGTCGTCGTGGTAGCGCACGCCCTTGATCACGAGCTTCATGCCGACCTTCAGGCCCTTGACCTCGGAGCCGTACTTGGTGTCGTTGTTGACCTCGACCTTGAGGCCCTGGCGGGGGCTGATCTCGGAGACGATGAAGTTCTGGTGGGGCAGGCCGTGGCTGTCCGCGGGGAGGATCTCCGTGACCGTGGCGGTGATCGTGTCGAAGGCCGACGCGACGGGGACCGCCTTGGCCTCGACGATCGAGGACGTCTGGGCCGTCGAGAACGTCGCGGTGGTCGCGGGCGATCCGCAACCGGCGAGCGCCACGATGGCGGCCAGGACTGACGCGGAGCGCCAAACGCGATGAAGACCCATGAGAACCCCCTTCTGGTGAGTGAAAAACTTGCGCTGTTGGGGGATCTATCGCCTGCCCATGCGGCATCCTTGCGCCCGCTTGGATAACGGCTGATTAACAATTGGCCATGATTTGTTCAAGGACGAAGAGCGAGATCCGGCTCGGCGTCGGGGTCAGGACCGCGAGCGCCATCGTCTCTCTGCTCGGGGGTTTTTGGACCGCCAAGCAGCGGGTACAATGGCCTGTCATTGAGAGACGACTCCGAGCGGCAGCACCTGCCCTAGCAAGGAATGACGGCGTGCGACGACAACTGCGCCGGATCGCCGGTCTGGCCTGGCCCCACCGGGGCCGCTACGCCCTGGGATTCGGCGCCCTGCTGGTGACCGACCTCGGCAACCTCGGCATCCCCTGGCTCATCGGGCAGTTCATCGACGCGGCCCGCGCGCGCGGCATCGACGCGGCCGGCGCGCTGAGGTTCGGCCTCATGGTGCTCGGCGTCGCGATCGTCGTCGCCGTCTTCCGCTACGCCTGGCGCATGGCCATCTTCGGGACGGCCCGCACCATCGAGTTCGCGCTGCGCGAGCGCTTCTTCAAGCACCTGCTCTCGCTCTCAAGCGGCTTCTACCAGCGCCGCACCATCGGCGACCTGATGGCCCACGCCACCAACGACCTCAACGCGATCCGGGGGCTCCTGGGCGAGGGGGTGATGGCGGGCTTCGACACGACCATCATGCTGGCGCTGACCGTCGTCACCATGGCCGGGGCCATCGACTGGCGCCTCACCCTCGCCGCCATGATCCCCCTGCCCGTCCTCGCCCTGATCCAGTGGCGCCTCGCGAGCACCATCCACCACCGCTTCAAGGAGGTGCAGGCCACCTTCGGCACCCTGTCCGAGCGGGTCCAGGAGAACCTCTCGGGGGTGCGGGTGGTCAAGGCCTTCGTCCAGGAAGCAGCCGAAGAGGAGCGCTTCGGGGCCGTCAACCAGGCCTACTACGACCGCTACATGCACATGACGCGCCTCCAGGCGCTCACCGACCCGATGATCACCTTTCTCTCCGGGCTGAGCGCGGTCATCGCCCTCGGCTACGGCGGGTCGCTGGTCATGAGCGGCGAGCTCTCGCTCGGTCGCTTCATCGCCTTCAATAGCTACCTGGGGATGCTGGTCTGGCCCATGCTGGCCCTCGGCTGGGTGGTGAACCTCGCCCAGCGCGCCACCGCCAGCATGGAGCGCATCCAGGCCATCCTCGACGAGGTCCCCGAGGTGAGGGACGGCGCCCAGGTGCGCGCCCCGCAGCGGATCGAGGGGGGCCTCTCGATCCGGGACCTCACCTTCCGCTACGCCCCGGACCTGCCGAGCGCCCTGGACGGCCTCTCGGTCCAGGTGCCCCCGGGCAAGACCCTCGGCCTCATCGGCCGCACGGGCAGCGGCAAGACCACGCTCGCCAACCTCCTGGTGAGGGCCTACGACCCGCCCGCGGGCACGGTCTTGCTGGACGGCCACGACGTGAACGACCTCTCGCTTTCGGCCCTGCGCGGGGCGATCGCCTACGTGCCCCAGGACGCGTTCCTTTTCTCGGACACCCTCGAGGCCAACGTGGCCTTCGACCCCGCCCCCCATGACGCCGGGGCCGTGCGCGCCGCGGCGGCCGCCGCCCAGCTCGAGGGCGAGATCGATGCCATGCCCCGCGGCTTCTCGACCGTGCTCGGCGAGCGCGGCATCACCCTCTCGGGCGGCCAGCGCCAGCGGGTCGGCATCGCCCGCGCCCTCTTGAAGCATGCGAGCGTGCTGGTCCTGGACGACTGCCTCTCGGCGGTCGACACTCACACCGAGGCGCGCCTGCTCTCGGCCCTCAAGCGGCACGCCGAGCGCCGCACCACGATCATCGCCTCGCACCGCGTCTCGGCCCTGCAGCACGCCGACGAGATCCTGCTGCTCGAAGCAGGACGGGTGATCGAGCGCGGGACGCACGCCGAGCTGCTCGCCCTGGGCGGCGAGTACCGCCGGATCTACGAGCGCCAGGCGCTCGAGGCCACCCTCGCCACGGAGGATGCATGAGCCGCCGCAACTTCCACGAAGAGGAGAGTCTCGCCAAGGGCTACGACGCGGAGCTGATGCGCCGGCTTCTGGCCTATGCCAGGCCCCACGCCCGCACCCTCGCACTGTGCGTCGGGCTGCTCGCCTTCCTGAGCGCGGCCCAGCTCGCCCAGCCCTACCTGGTCAAGCTCGCCATCGACCAGGTGATCCTGCCTGCGGAAAAGCTCGAGGTGGCGGGGCGGGGCGAGGCGATCGCCCGGCTTTGGTGGCTGGTCGGGACCTACGCGGCGCTCCTGGTTTCGAGCTTCGGCGTCTCGTATGTTCAGACCTGGCTCTTGCAGAGCGCGGGCCAGCGCATCATCTACCGGATCCGGCAGGACGTCTTCGCTCACCTCCAGAAGCTCTCGCTCTCCTACTTCGACGCCAATCCGGTGGGCCGCCTGGTCACCCGCGTCACCAACGACACCGAGACCCTCAACGAGATGTACACGAGCGTGCTCGTCAACCTCTTTCGCGACTGCTTCTCGATCGCGGGCATCCTCGGGATGCTGTTCTGGCTGGATGCGCGCCTCGCGTGGGTGACGTGCGGGGTCGTCCCGCTGGTGGTCGCGGTGGTCGCGTTCTTCAGGCGGCTGGCGCGCGAGAACTTCCGCGAGCACCGCACGCGCCTCGCGCGGGTCAACGCCTTCATCGCCGAGAACCTGTCGGGCATGCGCACCATCCAGATCTTCAACCGCGAAAACCGGCAGCTTGACGGCTTCCGCGCCGTGAACGCCTCGTACTTCGAGGCCACGTGGCTGCACCTGCAGATCTTCGCCGTCTTCCGGCCGGCCCTCGACCTCTTGGGGGCCCTCGCGCTCGCCCTGGTGCTGTGGCGCGGCGGGGCGCTCAGCGCCCAGGGGGCCCTCCAGCTCGGCACCCTCTACGCCTTCACCAGCTACGTGCGCCAGCTCTTCCAGCCGATCAACGAGCTGGCCGAGAAGTTCAACCTCCTGCAATCGGCCATGGCCTCGTCCGAGCGCATCTTCCAGCTCCTCGACACCCGGAGCGACATCCAGGATGCCGCCTCCCCGGTGTCGTCGCCGGGGCTGGTGGGCGGGGTGGAGTTCGATCGCGTCCACTTCGCCTACGAGGAGGGCCACCCCGTCCTCAAGGACGTGAGCTTCGTGGTCAAGCCCGGCGAGACGGTGGCCTTCGTCGGCCACACCGGGGCGGGCAAATCATCGATTCTCAGCCTCCTGGCGCGCTTCTACGACGTTCAGGAGGGGAGCGTGCGCCTCGACGGCCACGACGTGCGCGACCTGCCCCAGGCCACCCTGCGGCGAGGGGTCGGCTTCGTGCTCCAGGACGTGTTCCTGTTCGCGGGCGACATCCGCAGCAACATCCGGCTGAACGACCCGACGATCACCGACGCTCAGGTGGAAGAGGCCGCTCGCGCGGTCGGCGCCGACGCCTTCATCCGGCAGCTGCCCAAGGGTTACGAGACGGTGCTCTCGGAGCGCGGGACGACCCTCTCGACCGGCCAGCGGCAGCTGATCGCCTTTGCCCGGGCGCTCGCGTTCGACCCGGCGATCCTGGTGCTGGACGAGGCGACGGCCAGCATCGACAGCGAGACCGAGGCGGTGATCCAGGCGGCCCTTTCGCGCCTCAGCACGGGGCGCACCACCCTCGTCGTGGCCCACCGCCTCTCGACCATCCAGCACGCGGACCGGATCGTGGTGCTGCACCGGGGCGAGGTCCGCGAGGTGGGCACCCACGCGGAGCTCCTCAAGCGCGAGGGGCTCTACCACAAGCTCTGGCGCCTGCAGTTCGAGGCCCTCCAAGAAGCTGGCTAAGCAAGTCCTGGCTGAGTTCATGACGTCTCCTCGCCCCTCGGTGGGGCGGGGAAGCCAGCGCTCGTCAATCTCAAGCCTGGCCCGATCGCCCTGGCGGGCCGAAGGGCCCCCGCCTTGCCAGCCATTCCGCGCGTGCGTCGCGCGCGCGGGTGAAGAACGCCTCCATTGCCTCGGGCTCGTCGAGCCGATCGGCCAGCGAAGCCAAGGTGGCGGCGAGCGATCGCAGCAAGGGGGCGATCGCCGCCTGGTTGGTGGTGCAGATGTCGCGGTACATCTCGGGGCTCCCCGAGGCCAGGCGCGTCGCGTCCCGGTAGCCCGTCGCCGCGACGGGCGCCATCTCGGCCCAGCGCGGGTCCGAGGTCGTCAGCGCGACCAGCGCGGCCGACGCCAGGAAGGGCAAGTGGCTGACGGCGGCCACGAACGCGTCGTGGGTGGCCGGATCGAGCCGCATGGGCTTTGCGCCCACGGCACTCGCCAGCTCCTCGACCGCAAGCACCGCCGCGGGGTCCGAGCCGGGCGCCGGCGTGACGCACCAGGTCGCGCCGCGAAACAGGTTCGCTCGCGCGTGCGACATTCCCACCTGCTCGGTTCCCGCCATGGGGTGACCGCCGACGAAGTTCAGGCCCGTGGCCGCGGCCCAGGCGCTCACCGCGGACTTGGTGCTCGCGACGTCCGTGACCACGGCGCCCGGCCGAAGGCGCGGCGCGATCGCCGCGAAGATCGCAGGGAAGGCCCCCACGGGGGTCGCCAGCACGACGCGATCGGCCGCGGCCGCCGCCGTCTGCGGATCCAGCGCCCCGTGCGCGATCGCCCCGCGCGCGAGCGCGAGCGCGATGCTCGCGGGATCCAGGTCCCAGCCGACGACCTCGATATCCGCCCGCTCGGCGCGCAGCGCCAGACCCAGCGAGCCCCCGATGAGGCCGAGGCCGATGAGCGCGACGCGCATCCGCTAGACCGGCACGCCCGCCCAGTCGCGGCCGACGGCGCGCGCGACGGCCTCCCCCTTCGCCATCAGCTCGCCGAAGGTCTCGAGCCCCAGGGCCTGCGCGGCGTCCGACCAGCTCTTGTCCGGGTCGTGGTGCACCTCGACGATCAGGCCGTCGGCTCCGGCGGCGATCGCGCTGAGGCCCACCGGCGACACCAGCGATCGCACGCCGGTGCCGTGGCTCGGGTCCGCGATCACCGGCAGGTGCGTCTCGCGCTTGGCGTACGCCACGGCGTTGACGTCGAAGGTGTTGCGCGTGGCCGTCTCGTACGTCCGGATGCCGCGCTCGCACAGGATCACCTTGCGGTTGCCCTGCGCCATCACGTACTCCGCCGCGAGCAGCCACTCCTCGATCGTCGCCGAAGGCCCTCGCTTGAGCAGGACCGGCACCTCCGTGCGGCCCACCTCTTCGAGCAGCAGGTAGTTCTGCATGTTGCGCGCGCCGATCTGGAAGACGTCGGCGTAGCTCGCCACGAGCGCCACGTGAGCCGGCGTCAGCACCTCGGTGACGATGGGCAGCCCGATCGTCTCGCGCACCCTGGCGAGCATCTCGAGGCCCGCCTCGCCGTGGCCGCGAAAGGCGTAGGGGCTCGTGCGCGGCTTGTAGGCCCCCGCACGGAACAAGCGCGCGCCGGCGCTCGCGACGGCGTCGCCGATGCGCAGGCACTGCTCCTCGCTCTCGGCCGAGCAGGGCCCTGCGATCACCACGACCTCGGGGCCGCCGATCTTCACGCCTCGCACGTCGATCACGGTGTCCGCCGGCTGGAACTGGCGGCTCGCCAGCTTGTACGACTTGGAGACCTTGACCGTCCGATCGACGCCCGAGAGCGCCTCGAGCGCCGGGGAAAGCTCGCCATGGTCGATCGGCGAGCCGACCACGCCCACGATGGTGTGGGCCTCGCCCTGGGAGACGTGGGCGCTCAGGCCCTGGCGATCGAGCAGGGCGACGACGCCCGCGAGGTCCTGGGCGGTGCTGTCCGCGCGCATCACGACGATCATGGGGACCCTCCTGTGGGTGGGGGGGATCAGGTGAGGGCGCGGTCCGGGCGCAGGGTACGCGCCTCCTTGAGGTAGACGTGCCGGATCTCGGCGGCGGTCTTGGGGGTGTTCCAGTGGATCAGCACGCGGATGAGCCTCGGCGTCGCCGTGGGAACCGCGATCTCCTGGGCGCAGAGCAGGGCCGCGTCGGCCCAGCCCATCTGGCGGGCGGCCTGGGCGGGAAAGTCGGCCGTGAGGTCGGGGGTGGCCGTGAGGAAGATGCTGGCGACGTCGATCGGGGAGATGCCGTTGGCCTCGACGAGGGTCGCGAGCAGCTCGCGCGTGGCCGCGAGGATGGCCTCGGGGGTGTTCTGGTCGGCCGAGGTGGCACCGCGTACGCCGCGGCAGGACGTCACCATGGGGGCCTCCTATCCGTCGGGAAAAGCACGGGGGCCTGGGGCCAGCGACCTCAAGCGCCCTGCGTCGTCTCGCGTGGCCAGGAACTTTAACATGAAAACGCGCTATCGGTCAAACGAGCTATTTCTGGCGGAAATCCGCTCTGGGGGCGGGTTTTGGGGTGCCGGTCGTTCAGGCTCGGTGCCGGCTGCCGTAGACCGGCGTGACCCAGTCGGCGAAGCGCGGATGGGCGCCACGCACCGCCCGGCCGAAGTGGTCCATGATCTGCCGCGTGATGGGTCCCACGACCCCCGTGCCGCCCACCGGCCGGTGGTCGATCGTCGCGATCGGCGTGATCTGGGCGCCCGTGCCGCAGAGAAACATTTCGTCGCAGACGTAGAGCTCGGTGCGATCCACCGCGCGCTCGAGCGTCTCGATGCCGAGGGCTTCTCTGGCGATGTCCATGACGGCCTGGCGCGTCACGCCCTCGAGGATGTTCTGCTGGACGCCGGGGGTGATCAGCCGGCCGTTGCGCACGAGGAAGAGGTTCATCCCGCTGGCTTCCGAGACGTGGCCGTCCATGGTCAGGAAGATCGCGTCGTCGAAGCCGTGGTGGTACGCCTCGGTCTTCGCGAGCGCCGAGTTGACGTAGGTGCCCGTGACCTTGCCTCGGGCCGGCATGGCGTTGTCGTCGATGCGACGCCAGCTCGAGACGGTCACCTTGATGCCCTCGGGCTTGATCGCCGCGCTCATGGGGATCGCGAACATCGTGAAGTCCGACGTCAGGTTGTGCAGCCGGGCGCCGATCAGCTCGTCGGCCGTGTAGAGCAGCGGCCGGATGTAGACGTCCTGCTTGAAGGCGTTGCGGCGGATCAGCGAAAGGGCGATCTCGCCGAGCTCCTCGACGGAGTAGGCGAGGTGCAGGTGGAGGATCCGCGCGGACTGGTGGATTCGCTCGAAGTGGGGCACCATCTTGAGGACGTAGAGCTCCTGGTGCTCTTCGTTCCAGTAGCCGCGGATCCCCTCGAAGCATCCCGTGCCGTAGTTGAGGCCATGGGTCATGACGCTGATTTTGGCCTCGTCAAAGGGGACGTGGTCACCTCTGAAGAAAACGTACGCGGGCTTTTGCATCGAGGGGGTCCTTTCGCTTGCTCAGTTCTCCACGGGAAGGGTGAGGGTCAGGGTCTTGAAGTCGAGGCGCAGGCCCACGATGGCCCCCGACAGGGCGTCGGCGTTGGGCGCGAACAGGTAGCCTGCCGACAGGGCGCCGCTCACGCCCCCGCCGAAGTCTTGGCGAAGCGACACGCTGGGCTCCAGGACGAAGCTGCCGCCGCTGGTGCGCGTGCCGCTGCCCCCGCCCCCGCCCAGCAAGAGGCTCGCCTCGTAGCCGAAGGGCCCGGCGATCTTGCCCTCGGCCCCCACCACCAGGCCGCCGTAACCGAAGCCGCCGACGACCCCGGTGCCGCTCATGGTGCCGCCGTAGCCCGCCCCGCCCATGTAGAGCGAGTCCGTCAGGTAGCCGACCCCGCGGCCCCCGAAGAAGGTCCCCACGTCGCCGCCCTTGCTGGCGATCACCTTGAGCTCGGGGCCGCCCCGGCCCAGGGACTGCTCGGCCTGCGAGAGGTCCAGGGTCGAGAGGTCGCGCTTGACCCGCGCCTCGGCGCTCGGGGCCAGCAAGAAGGCGCAGGCGAGGGGCAGGGCGGCGTAAATCAGGGGGCGTTGCATGACATGTTCCTTTCATCGTCCGAACGGGATTCCTGTGTTCCATGGACGACGCAAGCAAGCAGGCGGTTCCCTCGCTCACCCCGTGGCCGCCTGCGGCCGCAGCTCGGGGGGCTTGCGGCGCACCATGAAGGGCTTCTCCACCCCGCGGTAGAAGAGGGCCGCGATCGCAAGGCTCAGGGGCACGCCGAGCGCGAGGGTCACCCCCATCTGGAGCGCCGGGCTGCCCGGCACCAGCTGGGTCACGGCGTGGTTGACGTAGTAGCAGGTGGGACGGTTGATCAGGTAGAAGCTGTACGACCGCTCGCCGATGGCGACCAGCCCGGGCATCGCAAGCACCCGCCCGAGGCCGCGCGGGGCGTCGGCGTGGCGCAGGAGGATGCCGCCTGCCGCCACCCCCAGGCACACGTCCGAGAGGGGCCACGGCCCCACCGGGTGGAAGTACCAGTAGAAGCCGAGCATCACCAGGGGCACCGTCGAGAGGCCCCAGATCGCGTCGAGCAGGCCGGCGCCCCGCTTGCCCCCCGACTCGCGGATCACGAGGGCTGCGACCATGCCGGCGGTGAAGATGGCCAGGCGTCCCACGATGGAGTTCAAGAGCAGGAACTCCTGGCGCGAGAGGTCCGACCCCAGCAGCGCCAAAAAGCCGAGGCGATAGACGGCGCAGGCCGCGAGGATCGCAAGCACCCCCTTCCAGCGCCGGCGCATGATGGCGAGCGCGAGCAGGGGGAAGACGAGGTAGTACTGGGCCTCCAGGCTCAACGACCAGAAGCTCGGGTTGATGAGCGCGGGCAGATCGACCAGGTTCTGGAGCATGGTGACGTGGACGAAGAGCGAGGCGGCGTCGGGCAGCGAGCCCGGCGACAGGCTCAGGCCCGCGGCCCCGAAGAGAGGGGCGAGCAGGTGCGGCAGGACGATGGCGTAGAGCAGAGCCGCGTAGTAGGGCGGCAGGATCCGCCTGGCGCGTCGCACGAAGAAGGTGCGCCAGTGACCTGCCGGCAGGCGCCAGAGGTGGGCCATGGGGTAGAAGAGGCAGAAGCCGCTGAGCACCATGAACACCTCGACCCCCAGGTGGCCGCTGGCGCACAGGGGGGTGAGGACGCCCAGGTCGGGCTCGCGGTTGAAGCGCCACACGTCGTAGAGGATGACCCACAGCGCCGAGAGGGCGCGAAGGCCGTCGACGTAAGCGAGGCGGGAGACGGGCTTGGTCTCGGTCATGGGGCCCCCCGTTTCGAGAGCTATAACGGTCGGTTACCCGTTATAGCTCCCGAGCAAGCAAGGGAGCATTGGTCACTTTGGACGAAACGCCCCGATCAAGGAGCGCCCACGCTGAGGCTGGCCTCGGGGGTCAGCCAGCCCGCGAGGACCTCGGCGCAGGCCGAGGCCATCAGGTCGTTGCCCGCGCCGTTGGGGTGAAGGTCCCCCTGGGCGCGCGACTCGGGGGCGCGAAGGTCGTAGGGGGCCTGGTGATAGAAGAGGTCCCAGTCGCCGCGATCGCCCGCGTCCTTGAAGCGCGCGGACCAGGAGACGAGGGTCGCCCCGTGGCGCGCCGCCGCCTCGGCGATCGCCCGGTTGAAAGGGGCGGCCTGGGCGTTCCACTGGCCGGCCCAGCGGGGCTTGTAGGGGATGTCGGCCACCATGACGCGGCAGCGGCCGGAGAGCGGCGCGAGGACCGCGTCCACGGTGCCGGCGAAGTCGCGCAGGGGGGTGGCGGCCACGTCGTTGGTGCCGAAGGCGACGAGCACCACGTCGGGACGCACCGAGAGGACGTCCTCCATCAGGCGATCGCGCGCGCCGCGGTAGGTGTCGCCCGAGCGGCCGCGCGGGTAGACGTCCACGCGCACCCCGCTCGAGGAGCGCCTGAGCGCTCGCGGGATCTTGTAGACGAAGCGCTCAGGCTCGCTGACCTTGGCGCCCGCCGTCAGGCTGTCTCCGAAGGCGACCATTCGCACGACGCTCGGCGTGAGGCGAAAGACGACCTGCGCCCCGTCCTCGATCGCCCCGCTCCACGAGAGCGGCAGGTAGTTGCCCCCCGAGGCGCGCAGCGCGCGCTGAGCGGCGAGCGGGACGTAGGCCGTGCGAAACCCCTCGGCGTCGGTCGCGCACGTCACCCCGTCCACGTCGAGGCGGGCCCCTGGGATCGCGCGATCGCTCAGCGCGTCGCGAAACGAGGCGCGCAGGCGCAGGAGCTGCCTCGGGGGCCCCTCGTCCGCCACAGGCAGGGGCAGGGGCTCGCGAGGGGGCGCCGTCTCGGTCGGTGGAGGGTTGATGGCGCATGAAGCGAGAAGGAGCAGTGCCGTCGGGATGGCCCAGGCTTCCACCACAGGCTTTTGGCGCACAGGCATGGTCCCCATTGGCCGCACACGGGAAAAACGATCGAAGGTTCGGGGCTCAGATGGTAGAGCAAGAGGGACCTGGCGGGTATATCTGCCAAGAACAGGCTTTCTCGCTCGAAGCACTCGGGCGAGAAATGATGGGAGCCCGCCATGCGCGACACGAAACCACTCAACGACCCGCTGCTCGAAGGCGAGGGGCTCGCCCTCATCACCATGCACGACCTGGACGCGATCGCCTCTCGCCTGCTGCGTACCGTCGCGGGCGCGTTCAGGCCCGCCTCGGGGGTCGTGATGATCGTCAACGCGGAGGACTCGGCCTTCCTCCCCTTCGCGAGCCTCGGCGGCATGGACGCCCCCTCCCTGGGCATCGACTCGCCTCTGGCCTTCGAGATCCTGGAGAAGCAGGTGCTCATGGCGGCCTCGGACCTCGAGGGCTTCGACCTGCCGCCGGGATGCGACCTGGTGGTGCCGCTCGCCTTCGAGCGCAAGGTGCACGGCCTGATGCTGCTCGGCCCCAAGCAGGACGGCACGGCCTACGGCGAGAACGAGCGGGACCGGCTGCGGGTGCTCGCGGCCCACAGCGCGATCGCCTTCAGCCACGCGCGCGCCTACCGTACCATCCAGAACCTCAACCATGCCCTCGAGTCCAAGATCTACGAGCGGACCCGCGAGCTCCAGGAGGCCTACCGCCACCTCAAGAAGGCCCAGGCCCAGCTCATCCACGGCGAGAAGATGAACTCGCTCGGCATGCTGGTCGCGGGGGTCGCCCACGAGATCAACAACCCGATCAGCTTCATCTACAGCGGCGTCGGGCTGCTCGAGAGCAACATCGACACCCTGCGCCGCCTGCGCACCCACCTGGAGGCGACCCTGCCCGCCGACCAGATGCAGGCGATCGACGAGGAGTTCGCCCTCGACTCGGCCTTCCTGCACCTGGACTTCCTGACCCGCGCCTTCCAGGACGGCGCCACCCGCGTCCGCGACATCGTGCGCAACCTGCGCAGCTTCTCTCGTCAGGACGCCTACGACTACCAGGAGGTCAACCCCCGCACCTGCCTGGAGTCCACCGCGTCCCTGGTCCAGGCCATCCACCGCCACGCGCGCATCCACCTGGACCTGGTGGACGGCCCGGCCATCCCGGGGGCCGAAGGACCGCTCAACCAGGTCTTCATGAACCTCCTGGTGAACGCGTGCCAGGCCATCGAGGGGCCGGGCGAGGTCTCGGTGCGTCTGAGCTACGCGGGCGAGTCCTGCCAGATCGAGATCGCCGACGACGGCCAGGGCATGTCCGAGGAGGTCAAGAGCCACATCTTCGAGCCCTTCTACACCACCAAGCCCCCGGGCACCGGCACCGGCCTCGGCCTCAGCATCTGCCACGGCATCCTCGAGAAGCACCACGCCCGCATCGAGGTCGAAAGCGAGCTAGGCAAGGGCTCGTGCTTCCGGCTGACCTTCCCGACCTTCGGCAGCGAGCACAACCTGGCCCTCTCGGAGCGCTTCGAGGCATGAGCGCACCGGACGTCGCGCACTTTCGCTACACGGTGCAAGAGGCCCCCGAGTGCGCCACGGTAGGGGGCGTGCTCACCCGTCAGCTGGGCGCGTCCCGGGCGCTGATCCGGCGCCTCAAGGCCTGTGACGGCATCCTCCTCAACGGCATCCCGGTCAAGGTCCGCACGAGCGCGCGCGCGGGCGACGCCCTGGAGCTCGCGCTTCCCGAGCCGGCCTCCACGGGCGTGGATGCCGAGCCCATTCCTCTCGACGTCCTGTACGAGGACGAGGACCTCGTCGTGCTCAACAAGCCCGCCGGGTGCGTGGTGCACCCGTCCTACGGCTGCCAGCACGGCACCCTCGCCAACGGCCTCGCCCATTGGTACCAGGCACGAGGCCTGTACTTCCGCTGTCACCCGGTCCACCGCATCGACCGCGACACCACGGGCCTGGTGGTCTTCGCGCGGCACGCCTACGCCCACCAGCAGCTCGCCGAGCAACTGGTCGCCTACAAGCTGGATCGGGAGTACCTCGCCCTGGTCGTGGGCCTGGTTCGCGAGGATAGCGGCGTGGTCGAGGCCCCCATCGCGAGGCTTCCGGGGCCCGGCGGGTACCGCGTCGTCGCCGACCACGGCCAGCCTGCCCTCACCCGGTACCGGGTCCTCGCGCGCAGCGCCGAGCGCGATGAGACCCTCCTGGGCCTGACGCTCGAGACGGGCCGGACCCACCAGATCCGGGTCCACATGGCGCACGTGGGGCACCCGCTGTTGGCCGACAAGCTGTACGGCGCCCCCCACCCCGCGCTCCAGCGCCAGGCCCTGCACGCGCGAACGCTGCGCTTCAGGCACCCGCGCACCGGCGAAGAGACGACGTTCGAGGCCCCGCTGCCGCTCGATCTGGCCGACTACCTGGCGCGTTACTTCCCGAGCGCCTGACGCAGGGCGAAGACGGCCTCCTCGAAGCGCCTGCGGGCCTGGTCGTTGGAGGTGAGGGGCACGAGCGGAGCGAACTCGAGCTCGGTCTTCTTGAGGTAGCGAGTCGCCCAGTCGCGCGCCCGGGGCAGCATGCGCGCCATGTCGCGCAGGTTGTCGGCGCGATCCAGCAGCTTGATGACCAGCGCGTCGGGGTCCGCGCCGAGCGCCCCGTAGTACCTGGGGTTGCCTTGGCGCTTGATCTCCGCCGGCGCGTCGTCCGGCCACCACTTGGTCATCAGGTGGACCAGGTGCGCCACCCGCGCAGGGAACGCGGCGGCGATTCGCTCCTGGGAGACCGGGGTGTCCTCGACCACGTCGTGCAAGAGGGCCGCCGCGACGGCCTCCGGCGGCAAGCCGCACTCCTCGACCGCCGCGGCCACCCGAAGCGGGTGGTTGATGTAGGGCTCGTCGAGCCCCTTGCGGCGCTGGCCCACGTGCGCCTCGGCGGCGAAGACCGCCGCTTTCAGCACCAGGCCCATGCCGGACCGGCTCATGAGGGCTCGACCAGGGCCTCGTCCGCCCTGGGCACGGCCGCCTCGCGCGCCGCGATCACCCGTCCGGCGGAGCGGTACCCCCAGAACCAGTAGAGCACCCCGCCCAGCGCGAGCCAGACCAGAAAGCGGATCCACACCTGCATGCTCAGCCCGCTCATCAGGTACAGGTTGATGGCGATGCCCGCCAGGGGCAGGGCCGGCACCCACGGGCAGCGGAAGGTCCGCGGCGCGTCGGGGTCGGTCCTGCGCAGCACGATGACCCCCGCCGAGACGGCGATGAAGGCCGCGAGCGTCCCGATGCTGACCAGGTCCGCCAGGGCGCTGAGGGGGATCACCGCGGCGAGCACCGCGGTCACCAGGCCGAGCACCAGCGTGGTCTGGACCGGGGTGCCCGTGCGGGCGTGGACCCTGGCCATGAAGCGGGGCATGAGCCCGTCGCGCGACATGACGTAGAGGATGCGCGTCTGGCCGATGGAGCCGACCAAGAGGACGCTGAAGATCCCGACCACCGCCACCAACGAGAGGAGCGAGGCGGCCCGGGGGTGCTGCATGGCGGAGAGGGCGATCGCGAGGGGTTCAGCCACCTTGAGCCGATCGAGCGGCAGCACGCCGGTCAGGACCGAGCCCACCGCCACGTACAGAATCGTCACGACCCCCAGCCCCCCGAGGATGCCGATGGGCAGGTTGCGCTGGGGGTCCTTGGCCTCCTCGGCCACGGTCGAGACCGCATCGAACCCCACGAAGAGGAAGAACAGGACCGCCGCCCCCGAGACCACGCCCTGCCAGCCGAAGGGCATGTAGGGCTGCAGGTGCTGGGGCTGGACGCTCGGGCCGCAAAGGGCGAGGAACATGAAGAGCACGAGGATCTTGGCCAGCACGATGAGGGCGTTGGCGCGCGCGCTCTCGCGGATCCCGAGCAGCAAAAGCAGCGTCACCAGCACCACGGCGAGCACCGCCGGCAGGTTGAACCACCCGACCAGCTCGGTGCCCGGGATCGCCTGGCCTGGCGAGAACATCAGCTGCGGGGGGATCTGCCACCCCACCGTCGACAGCAGGCGGTTGAGATAGCCCGCCCACCCCGCCGCGGTGGCGGCGTTGGCCAGGCCGTACTCCAGCAGGAGGTTCCAGCCGATGAACCAGGCGACGACCTCGCCGAGGGTGGCGTAGGCGTAGCTGTAGGCGCTGCCCGAGATCGGGATCATCGCCGCCAGCTCGCAGTAGCTCATGGCGGCCAGGGCGCAGGCGAGGGCCGCCAGCAAGAAGGAGAGGACCACCGCGGGACCCGCGTGCATCGCGGCCACCTCGCCCGGCATGATGAAGATGCCGGCCCCCACGGTGCAGCCGATCCCGAGCGCGATCAGGGACCACGGCCCGAGCACGCGCTTGAGACCATGCGCGTGTTCGGCCTGCTCGCGCCTCATGGCCTGGAGGGACTTCTTTCGAAAGATGGTGTCGCGCATGCGGCTAGGACCTCGTAGCGAAGGAAACGTCCGTGTTATCGTATCACACGGCCCCTCGCCTCGCAGGGGCCGACAGCGCGCCACCCGCTCGGGGGTGTGCTAGAATGGGGGGGCCCGTCATGGGCCCGTGTTTCCGCGACCAATGGGGTTTGGCCCGATAATTGATGCGCCCGTGAGACGCTCCATCCCATCCAAACGCCCGGCGCCCGGCGCCGGCCGAAGCTCCGCCAAGCGCCCGATCTGGCCGATCATCGGGGCGCTGGCCGCGCTGCCCGTGTTCTTCGTCGGCGGCATGGTCGCCGGCGAGATCGCCAAGTCCATGGTCTCGACCCGGGTGGTCGAGATGTCCTCGGACTCGCCGCTCGCAGCCAGCAGCGCCGATCAGATCAGGCTCGATCTCAGCAACGAGGCGCGGATCGCCGTCCTCGACCCGGCCTCCATCCGCATGGAGCTCGCCCGCGGCTGGGAGCACGAGCGCGTCGCCTTCCAGGACCCCACCGGCCTGCTGTACTTCAGCGGCCCGTTCTTCGAGGAGCGCAAGGGCGAGAACGACTACTACGCCCGCGCCATCGGGGACCTCTACTTCGACGATCACCTGGAGCTTGCGACCCCCGCCAGCCGCGGCTTCGCCGATCGCCGGTACTACATGGCCCTCAGGCGCTCTGGCAGCATCGAGTTCGGCTACAGCGGCTGGCGCCCCGGCTACGAGGAGAAGTACGTGGCCTTCATCGGCGGCCTCGGCTACCTCTACAGCCCCTACGACGTGGCTCCCGACTACAGCGACCCCTACACCGGCCTCAAGCAGGAGCTCCACAACATGATCCCGCGCGAGCGCCTTTTGGTGGGACGCGACGCCGAGGGACACCTGGTGGTCATGAAGACCCTGCCCATGCCGCTCACGACCGCCAGCTGGCTTGCCAAGAGCAAGGGCCTGGTCGAGGCCTACTACCTGGACCAGGGCAACAAGGCGCGCTTCATCGTGCCCGGGCGGGTCGAGGACACCCCGCGCTACAACATGCCCTACATGCTGCGGATCTCGGACAAGGCGAGCCCCCCCATGCTCTTCTCGCCCCCGCCTCCCCTCGACGAGTACCAGCTCCACCACAAGAAGCGCAAGCCGCGCCCCAAGAAGACGCCCGTCCCGTCGGCCGTGCCGAGCACGGCGCCCACCGAGGCGCCCGCCGAGGCCCCGCCGGGCGTGGACGAGCCCGTCGCGACCCCGGCGATGCCGGGCATCGACGAGACGACCCCTGCCCCGAACTCCATCGACGAGCCCGCGCTTCCCCAGTAACCAAAAAAACACCCGCCGGCACGAATGCCGGCGGGTGTTTCGCTTGTTCGGGGTCTTACTTGACCGCGGCGAGCTTCTTGAGGCGCTCGACCACCAGGTCGCCGATCTCGGCGGTGGTGTTGGCGACGGGCACGCCCGCCGCCTCGAGGGCCGCGACCTTCGCCTCGGCGGTGCCCTTGTTGCCCGAGACGATGGCGCCGGCGTGGCCCATCCGCTTGCCCTTGGGGGCGGTGCGGCCGCCGATGAAGCCCACGACCGGCTTGGTCATGGTCTTGATGTACTCGGCCGCGATCTCCTCGTCCTCGCCGCCGATCTCACCGGCCATGACGACCAGCTCGGTCGCGGGGTCGGCCTCGAAGGCCTTGAGGACGTCGATGAAGCGGGTGCCGATGATGGGGTCGCCGCCGATGCCGACGATCGAGCTCTGGCCGTAGCCGCGGTTGGTCAGGTCCGCCGCGATCTCGTAGGTCAGGGTCCCCGAGCGCGAGACGACGCCCACGGTGCCGGGCTTGAAGATGTGGCCGGGCATGATGCCCATCTTGCACTGGTCGGGGGTGGTGAGGCCGGGGCAGTTGGGGCCGATCAGCTTCGACTTGGGCGAGCGCTGGAGCACCTGGTTGACCTTGATCATGTCGTGCAGGGGAACGCCCTCGGTGATGCAGACGATGAGGGGCATCTCGGCGTCGAGCGCCTCGAGGATCGAGTCCGCGGCGAAGGCGGGGGGCACGAAGATGATGCTGGCGTTGATCGAGGGATGGGCCTTGAGGGCGTCCTTGACCGTGTCGTACACGGGCAGGCCGAAGGCCTCCTGGCCGCCCTTGCCGGGGGTGACGCCGGCGACGATGGTGTTGGGGCCGTAGGCCATCATCTGCTGGGTGTGGAACCCGCCCTCGCGGCCGGTGATGCCCTGGACGAGCACCCGGGTATCCTTGTTGATGAAAATGCTCATGTCGTAATCCTTTTGCTCGGGGCAGTCGTTAGCGGCCGTAGGCCAGGTCGACGACCTTCTTGGCGGCTTCCTGCATGGTGGCGGCCGGGATCAGGTTGGATCCGGCGAGGAGCTTGCGGCCCTCTTCCTCGGCGGTGCCGGAGAGGCGAACCACGATGGGAACCTTGATCTCCATGCCCGAGGTCGCCTCGAGGACGCCCTTGGCGACCTCGTCGCAGCGGGTGATGCCGCCGAAGATGTTGATGAGGACGCCCTTCGGCTTCTCCATCATGACGACTTCGAGGGCGTTCTTGACGACCGAAGCCTTGGCGCCGCCGCCGATGTCGAGGAAGTTCGCGGCAGCGCCGCCCTCACGGCCGACCGCGTCGAGCGTGGTCATGACCAGGCCCGCGCCGTTGCCCATGATGCCGATGTCGCCGTCCAGGTGGACGTAGGTCAGGCCGCGGGTGCGGGCCTCGTCCTCGATGGCGTTGTCCTCTTCCGACTCCTGCCAGGCAGCGAGCTCGGGCTGACGGAACAGGGCGTTCTCGTCGATGTCCATCTTGCAGTCGGCAGCGATGACGGTGCCTTCCTTGGTGACGACCAGGGGGTTGATCTCGGCGAGGGTCGCGTCCGACTGGATGAAGGCCTTGTAGAGGAGCTTCAGGAACTTGGTGTATTCCTTGATGTAGGCGCGATCGAGCTTGGCGTCGAAGATCAGCTGGCGGATCTGGTAGTCGGTGAGGCCCAGGGCGGGGTCGACCCAGATCTTGGCGAGCTTCTCGGGGGTCTTCTCGGCCACCTCTTCGATGTCCATGCCGCCCTCGGCGCTGACCATGACGACGACCTTGCGCGCATCGCGGTCGAAGATCATGCCCAGGTAGTATTCCTTGTCGATGTTGACGCCTTCCTCGACGAGGACCTTCTTGACGATGAGGCCCTTGAGGTCCATCCCGAGGATCTGCTTGCCCATGTCGTAGGCTTCGTTCGGGGTCTTGGCGAGCTTGACGCCGCCGGCCTTGCCGCGGCCGCCGACGTGGACCTGGGCCTTGACGACGACGAGCTTGCCGAACTCGGTGGCGATGTTCTTGACTTCATCAGGCGAATAGGCGACCTGGCCGCGCGGGGTGGGCACGCCGTACTTGGCGAGGACCTGCTTGGCCTGGAACTCATGAATCTTCATGTGGTGGGGATCTCCCTGGTCATGATGGGGCGATGTGGCGCTCAAGAAGAGGGCTGTGCCGCTTCGAGCGCGTCGCGTCCATTCTACCAAGCGCGTCGCCATCCCACAAGGAACGGCGACGCGGCGGCTACGGCAGGATAAACCGGGGTTGTCAGGCGAACAGATCGGCCCGGACGATCGTGGCCTCGCGATCGGGGCCGACCGAGACCATGGCGATCGGCACGCCCGAGAGCGCTTCGAGGCGCTCCAGGTAGGCCCGGGCGTTGGCGGGCAGGTCCTCGTAGCGCCTCGAAGCGCCGGTGGGGGCATTCCAGCCGCTCAGGGTCTCGTAGACGGGCTCGCAGGCCGCCAGGTCCTCCGCGTCGTAGGGAAGCTCGGTGATCGTCTCGCCGTTCAGGCGGTAGGCCACGGCCACCTTGATTTCGTCGAAGCCGTCGAGCACGTCCAGCTTGGTGATGCAGAGGGCGTCCAGCCCGCTCGCGCGCACCGCCAGGCGCATGGCGACCGCGTCGAACCAGCCGCAGCGGCGCGGCCGGCCGGTGGTGGTGCCGTACTCGTGGCCCACGTCGCGCAGGCGATCGCCTTGCTCGTCGAACAGCTCGGTGGGGAAGGGGCCGCCGCCCACGCGGGTGGCGTAGGCCTTCGAGATGCCGAGCACCCGGTCGATGGCGCCGGGGCCGACGCCCGAGCCGACCGCGGCCCCGCCCGCCACCGGGTAGCTGGAGGTCACGAAGGGGTAGGTGCCCATGTCGATGTCGAGCAGGACGCCCTGGGCCCCCTCGAACAGGATGCGATCGCCCCGCTTCAGGGCCTCGTGGAGCAGCAAGGAGGTGTCCGCCACGTGGGGGCGCAGGCGCTCGCCCATGGCGAGCAGGTCGGTCGCCATGGGCTCCAGCGACAGCGGCGCGTGGCAGTGGATCTTCTCGAGGATCTCGTTGACCCGCCCGAGGGCCTCGGCGAGCTTGGCGCGGAACCGCTCGGGCTTGAGCAGGTCCATCACCCGGAAGCCGCGACGCAGGTACTTGTCGCCGTAAGCCGGGCCGATGCCGCGGCCGGTGGTGCCGATCTTGTTGGCGCGGCGCTCCTCGTCGAGCCGGTCCAGCAGCTTGTGGTAGGGCATGATGACGTGAGCGAGCGGGCTCACCGAGAGGTTGTCGAGCGAGAGGTCCTGGGCCCAGAGGCCGTCCAGCTCGGTGATGAAGGCCTCGGGATCGAGCACCGTGCCGTTGCCCACGAAGCAGCGCACCTCGGGGTAGAGGATGCCCGAGGGCACCAGGTGCAGCTTGAGGGTTCGATCGCCCACCACGACCGTGTGGCCGGCGTTGTTGCCGCCGCCGTAGCGAACGACCACGTCGGCGCGCTCCGCGAGCAGGTCCGTGATCTTGCCCTTCCCCTCGTCCCCCCACTGGGCCCCGACGACTGCGACGTTGGCCACGATGCTTCCTGCTTTCTGGCTAGTTAGGCCGGCTCGGCCATGGTGGGCTGGGCGGTCAGGTTCTCGAAGCGGGTGTGCTCCTTCTCGAAGAAGAGCTTGACCGTGCCCACCGGGCCGTTACGGTGCTTGGCGATGATGACCTCGGCGACGTTCTTGTCCAGGCTCTCCTGGTTGTAGTACTCGTCGCGGTAGATGAACATGACGATGTCGGCGTCCTGCTCGATGGCGCCCGACTCGCGAAGGTCCGAGAGCATCGGGTGCTTGTCGGTGCGGCTCTCGACGGCGCGGCTGAGCTGGGACAGGGCGATGATGGGCACGTTCAGCTCGCGCGCCAGCGCCTTGAGGTTGCGCGAGATGGCCGAGATCTCCTGCACGCGGTTGCCGTCCGAGCTGCTGCCGCCGCCGCTCATCAGCTGGAGGTAGTCGATGACGATCAGCCCCAGCTCCTTCTTCTCGAGGGCCTTGAGGCGGCGGGCCTTGCCGCGCACCTCCATGACCGTGATGGCCGGGGTGTCGTCGATGTAGATGGGGCTGGAGGCCAAAGTGCCGATGGCCTCGGTCAGCTTGGGCCAGTCGGTCTCGGACAGGAAGCCGGTCTTGATCCGGTGGGCGTTGATGCGCGCCTCGGAGCAGATGAGGCGCTGCGCCAGCTGCTCCTTCGACATTTCCAGGCTGAAGACCATGACGGGCAGGTCGTTGAGCTTGGCGATGTTCTGGGCCAGGTTGAGCGCGAACGAGGTCTTCCCCATCGCGGGGCGGGCCGCGAGCACGATCATGTCGGAGGCGTGCAGGCCGCTCATCATGTAGTCGAGGTCGTAGTAGCCGGTCGCGTAGCCCATGACGTTGTCTTGATTCTCGTACCGGTGCTCGATGGTCTCGAAGGTGTCGCGCAGGATGTCCTTGATGTGCGAGATGTCCTTGGACGTGCGCCGGCCCTGGGCCACGTCGAAGATGATGCGCTCGGCCTCGTCGATGGTCTCGTCGAGCTTCCCCTTCTGGGAGTAGCCGAGCTCGACGATCTTGGTGCCGCCGGTGATCAGCGCGCGAAGGGCGGCCTTCTCCTCGACGATGCGGGCGTAGTACTCGGCGTTGGCGGCGGTCGGGATCGACGCCGCGAGGTCCATCAGGTAGGTGTAGCCGCCGATCTCGTCCAGGCGATTGGACGTGCGCAGCTCGGTCGAGACCGTGACCAGGTCGACCGGCTCGCCGCGCTCGGCGATCATGAGGATCGTCTCGTAGAGGGTCGCGTGCGCGTGGCGGTAGAAGGACTCCGGCTTGAGGATCTCGGAGACCCGCACCAGGGCGTCGGCCGAGATGAGGAGCGCGCCGAGCACCGACTGCTCGGCCTCGATGCTCTGGGGGGGGATGCGCTCTAGAAGAGGATCGTTCATCTCGGCTCCGGCGAAAAGGGGCATGGACAGAGGAAGCGAGGGCCATGTACCCGCCTCAAGCAGGCGTTAACCCTCGCTTCCGGGGTGTTTACTTTGCCTCGACGACGTGGACGCGCAGCTTGGCGGTCACCTCGGGGTGGACCTTGACGGCGAGGTCGTAGTAGCCGAGGGCGTGGATGGTGCCCTCCATCTCGATCTTGCGCTTGTCGATCTCGAAGCCGGTCTGCTTCTTGGTCTCGAGGGCGATCTCCTTGGAGGTGATGGCGCCGTAGAGGCGGCCGCCCTCGCCCGCCTTGGCCGGGATGGTCACGGTCTTCTCGGCGATCTTGGCGGCGTACTCCTGCATCTCGGCCTTGAGCTTGTCCGCCTTTGCCTGGTCGCGCTTGGCCTTGTCGGCCACGGCCTTGAGGGCCGCGTCGGTGGCCTCGGTGGCGAGGTTGCGCGGCATGAGGTAGTTGCGGCCGTAGCCCTCCGACACCTCCACGACCTGTCCGGCCTTGCCGATGTCCTTGACGTCCTTGTTGAGGATGACGCGCATGAGTGGTCTCCCTATCTAGCGATGGTTAGCGGTAGTTGACGTACTGCAGCTCGATGTCGAGGTCGACGCCCTTCAGCGCGGCGATCACCGACTGGAGGTCGTCCTTGCTCTTGCCGGTGACGCGGATCTGGTCGTCCTGGATCTGCGCCTGGACCTTGAGCTTCTTCTCCTTGATCAGGTTGGTGATCTTCTTGGCGCGGTCCTTGTCGATGCCCTGGCGGATGGTCAGCGTCTGCTTGACCGTGCCGCCGAGCCCCGCCTCGACCTTGCCGTGCTCCAGGCCCTTGAGCGGGATGTTGCGCTTGATCATGCGGTTCTCGAGGATGTCGACGACGTTCTTGAGCTTGAGCTCGTCGGGGGCCTTGACCGAGATGGTCTCCTTCTCGAGCGTCAGCTCGCAGCCGGTGCCTTTCAGGTCGAAGCGGGTCTCGATCTCCTTGTTGGCCTGGTGGATGGCATCGGTCATCGCGGGCATGTCGACCTGCGAAACGATGTCGAACGACGATTCTTTGGACATTTGACGTGATCTCCGCGAGACGTTCTGGGCGCTCACCCGGTCAGCCGGGCGCTTCTATGCGTACAAGGGTTATTCTACCATTCGCCCGCTTCCTTGACGCTCACCCCCCGACTGGGTAGAGTGGAAATTCTGGCTAATCGTGGGTTAAGAGCACCCGATGAGGGTCAAGGCGGGTTGTCGAAGGTGAAGTGGTCGGTGGTCGCCGTCGGGCGCGTCAAGGAGAGCTGGTACCGCGACGCGATCGCGGAGTATCACGGCAGGCTCCAGCACTATCGCCCGTTCGCGATGATCGAGGTGGCCGAAGAGCGCCTGATTCCCGGCCGCGAGGCGCAGGTGATGCGCAAGGAGGCCGAGCGCATCGCTGACGCCTGCCCGCCGGGCCTTCGCATCGCGCTGAGCGAGCGCGGCGCGCGCGTCACCACCAGCCAGCTCACGGACAAGCTCGCGCAGTTCGAGGGGCAGGGCGTCCCTCACCTCTCGTTCGTGCTGGGCGGCCCGCAGGGCCTCGACCCCGACTTCATCCGGTCCTGCCACTGGGAGCTCTCGCTCTCGGGTCTGACCTTCCCCTACCAGCTCGCGCGCCTGGTCCTGGTCGAGCAGCTTTACCGCTGCGAGACGCTGAGGCGCGGCGAGCCTTACCACAAGGCTTAGGCGCATGATGAAACACCCCGTCTCGATCCGGGTCGAGAGCCGCCAGCTCGATGCGGAGGGCACCGAGGCCCGGCTCGAAAACCGCTACGAGGGGACCTGGTACCAGCAGGACAGCTCCGACTACGTGGTCTACCAGGACGAGGGCGTCCAGACCACCCTGCGCTGGGACGCGGACGAGTGGCGCCTGTTCCGTCGCGGGGCGGACCTCGAGGGCTTCCAGCTCTTCCGCCTCGAGCAGCCGACCGAGACCGAGCTGCGGATCCAGACGAGCACCCTGCCGCTGAAAACCGTCACCCACCGCATGCAGGTGACGCCCCTTCCCCGGGGCCGCGAGCTGTCGCTCGACTACACCCTGACCTCCGGGCCCGACCTCATCGGGAACTTCACGCTGATCATCCAACTGACGACTCACGAGGTGGACGAAACCCATGGCTAATGCGACTCCCTCCCGCCCCACGGCGACCATCCGGACCCTCATCGCCGACGCCGTCTCGGACGCCCTGCGCCGGGCGGTCGAGGAGGGCGCTCTGCCCGCCGAGGCCATGACCCAGCCCACCATCGAGAAGCCCCGCGACCCCAAGTTCGGCGACTTCGCGACCAACGTGGCCATGACCCTCGCCAAGCCCGCCAGGAAGGCGCCGGCCGCGATCGCCCGGGCCATCGTCGATCGCATGGGCGAGGACGGCCTCTTCTCGAAGGTCGAGATCGCGAACCCCGGCTTCATCAACGTGACCCTCGAGGACGCGTGGCTCCAGGGCAACGTGAAGGCGATCCTCGAGGCGGGCGAGGCCTACGGCAAGACCGACGTGGCCCATGGCCAGGCGGTCATGATCGAGTACGTCTCGGCCAACCCCACCGGCCCGCTGCACGTGGGCCACGGCCGCTGGGCCGCGCTGGGCAGCACGCTCGCCAACCTCATGAGCGCCGCCGGCTACAAGGTCAGCCAGGAGTTCTACATCAACGACGCCGGCAACCAGATGCTCAACCTGGGCCGCTCGGTCCTCTACCGCATGGAGGGCCGCGCGATCCCCGAGGGCGAGGCGGGCAAGGAATTCTACGGCGGCAGCACCATCTTCGACGTGGCTGGAGCCGCCAAGAACCAGATCGCAGGGGAGCTCGAGGGCCTGGACGAGGCGGCCAAGATCCAGCGCCTGACCCTTTTTGCCCGCGACTACTTCCTCGCCGCCCAGAAGGCGACGCTTGCGCGGATCAAGGTCGGCTTCGACGTGTGGTACAGCGAGACCACCCTGCACCAGAAGGGCGAGGTCCAGAAGGCCATCGCCATCCTGAAGGAGCGCGGGCACATGTTCGAGGAGGGCGGCGCCCTCTGGCTGCGCTCGACCGCCTTCGGCGACGACAAGGACCGGGTCGTGATCCGCGAGAACGGCATGCCCACCTACCTCGCGGCCGACATCGCCTACCACCTGGACAAGCTGCAGCGCACCCCCAAGCTGCTCAACATCTGGGGCGCCGACCACCACGGCTACGTGCCCCGCATGAAGGCCGCGGTCCAGGCCCTCGGCTATCCCGAGGACGCCCTCGAGGTCGTGATCGGCCAGCTCGTCTCGCTCTACCGCGCGGGCGAGCCGGTGCGCATGTCCAAGCGAACCGGCGAGATGGTCACCCTCGACGAGGTCATCGACGAGGTCGGGCCCGACGCGGCGCGCTTCTTCCTCGTCATGCGCAGCGCGGACACCCCGCTCGACTTCGACCTGGAGCTCGCCAAGCAGCAGACCTCGGACAACCCGGTCTTCTACGTCCAGTACGCCCACGCCCGCATCTGCTCGATCCTCCGCAATGCCGAGGAGGCGGGCTTTGCGCCCGAGAGCCTCGAGGGCGCCGACCTGAGCCTGCTGATCCACCCGGACGAGCGCAGCCTCATGCTTCGGCTGGCGAGCTACCCCGACGAGATCGCCAAGGCCGCGCTGGCCCGCGAGCCGCACCGCATCGCGCGCTACGCCCAGGACCTGGCCGCGGACTTCCACCAGTTCTACACCAACTGCCGCGTGCTCAACCCCGCCGAGCCGGAGCTGACCCGTTCGCGCCTCTCGCTCTCGGTGGCGAGCCGCATCACGCTCGCCAGCGCGCTCGGGGGGATCCTCGGCGTCCAGGCGCCCGACCGGATGTAGTCGAAGCCTGATCATGCGAACACGGGACAACGGTGCAGGTTTTCGTTATACTGTCTGCTTGCAGCCGGAGACCCCGATCACAAGAGCGTGTGCGTGATGGAAACCTCGAAGCCGAAAGCCCCCACCGTCAAGGTCACGCTGAAGCAGCGTGGCCTCGAGGCCTGGGCCAAGATCACCCCCGCCGAGCCCGTCTCCTACGACGTGGTTCGCTCGGCCTTGCGCGAGCAGGGAGTGCGCGAGGGCATCGACGAGGCCGCCCTGGCCGCGCTGTGCGAGGCCCCCGAGAACGGCGAGACCCTCGTCGCGAACGGAGTCCCGCCCACGCCGGGCGAGAACGCCCGGATCGACTACCTCTTCCTCACCGAGGACGCGGGCTTCAACCCCCTGGTCGATCAGTTCGACCGGGCCGACTACCGCGAGGTCGCGCTGATCCAGAACGTCGTGCCGGGGCAGCTGCTCGCCCGCAAGACCCCGCCCACCGCGGGCGTCGCCGGGCGCGCCGTGACCGGCGAGCCCATCCCCGCAGCACCCGGCAAGGACGTCCACATCCTCGCCGGCAAGAACGTCGAGCTCTCCGCCAACAAGCTCGAGGCCTACGCGACCGTGACGGGCATCCCCAAGGTCGCCAAGAACCGCCTCAACGTCCTGCCCATCTTCCAGGTCAACGACGTGGACTTCTCGACGGGCAACATCAACTTCCAGGGCTCGGTCCAGATCCGCGGCAGCGTCAACCCGGGCTTCGCCGTCAAGGCGACCGAGGACGTCACGATCGACGGCAACGTGGAGCAAGCGACCATCGAGTCCGGCGGCACGATCCGGGTCCGGGGCGGCGTCCGCTCGGCCGCGCATCTTCAGGCCCAGGAGGATGTGGAGGTGCGGTTCTGCGATTCCGAGTCGATCCTCGAGGCGCAGAGGGGGATCCTCGTCAAGGGCGACTCCCTGCACTGCACCCTCAAGGCGGGGCTGCGCATCGTGGTGGAGAACCGCCTGATCGGTGGCACGGCCCGCGCGGGGGAGTACATCCAGGCGAGCATCGCCGGGACCCGCGCCGAGACCCCCACCACGGTGGAGCTGGTCCAGGTCGGCAGCCAGGAGGAGCTCGAGCAGCTGAACGAGACGATCGCCGAGGTCGAGCAGAAGCTTTCGCAGGTCTCTGGCCGCATCCAGGCCCTGATGCGCGACCCCAAGGCGGGCGGTCCGGCCGACCTCCAGCGCCTGACCCCCGTCAAGATCACCCTCAACCTCCAGCTGGCGCAGCTCAAGACGCGCCACAAGCAGATGACCCAGCGCGAGTCCGGGCTGGAGCAGCCGCGCTTCGTGGTCAAGAGCGAGCTCTTCCCCGGGGTCACGGTGCGCTTCGTCACCCGCGAAGGCGAGCGGGCCCAGCGCATCGTGAACAAGCAGTTCGCGGCCACCGCCCGCTTCGTCGAAGGGGAGATCGAGATCTGAGCGCGCCGCTGCTCGACGCCCTCCTTCGCTACCACGATCATCCCTGGGCCCCCTTCCACACCCCCGGCCACAAGCACGGTCGCGCGGCCGACCCCGACGCCCTTCGCCTGTTGGGGGAAGGGGCCTTCGCGCGCGACCTGACCGAGCTGGACGAGACCGACAGCCTGCATGCCCCCGAGGGGGTCATCGCCGAGGCGCAGGTGCTCGCCGCGCGCGCCTTCGGCGCCGACCAGACCCACTTCCTGGTCAACGGCTCGACCGGCGGCATCCACGCCATGGTCATGGCCGCGGTGGCGCCCGGCGAGGCGATCGCCCTGTCTCGCGCCTCCCACCTCTCGGTCCTGGGGGCCGTGGTGCTCGCCGGGGCTCGGCCCGTCTTCGCGGGGGCGAGCTGGGATGCCGACTGGCAGCTTCCCCTTCCTCCCTCGACCGCCGCGCTCGAGGCCGCCTTCGAGGCGCAAGCGGGCCTGCGCGCGGTGCTCGTCACGCGCCCCGACTACTTCGGGCGCGCGGTGTCGCTTTCGCCCTACGCCGAGGCCTGCCGCAGGCACGACCGCCTCCTGCTGGTGGACGAGGCCCACGGGGCGCACCTGGGGCTCGATCCGCGCCTTCCCGCTTCGGCCCTCGCTCAGGGGGCGGACGCCGCGGTGCAGTCCACCCACAAGCTGCTCTCGGGGTTGACCCAGGCCTCCATGCTGCACCTCAAGGGGGATCGCCTCGCGAGCGCGCGCGTGCGCAAGATGCTGCGCCTCTTGCAGACCACCAGCCCGTCCTACCTCCTGATGGCCTCGCTCGACGCGGCCCGGCGCCACCGCCAGACCCGCGGAGCGGCCGAATGGCAAGAGGCGATCGCGCTGATCGACGAGGCCCGCGAGCGCCTTGACCGGCACGGCGTCCCCTGCCTGGGCCCCGGCCACGGCCCGGCGGGCGAGTGGGACCCCGCCAAGCTCATCGTGGATCTCTCGGGCACCGGCCACGACGGCTACGGGGTGGCCGACCACCTGCACGATTTCTTCCACGTGCAGGTCGAGCTCGCCACCCCGCGCTACCTGGGGGCCCTCGCGGGCCCGGGCAACACCCGCGAGGAGCTGGATCGGCTGGTGGACGGGATCCTCTCGGCCCTTTTTCTGCCCGCGCAGAAGGCCGGCGCCTTCCCCGAGGTTCCCCCCGATCCCGAGCTGGTCGTGCTGCCGCGCGACGCGCACCTGGGGCCGTCGCGAGGCGTCCCGTTCGCCCAGGCCGAAGGCGAGATCGCCGCCGAGTGGGTCTGCCCCTACCCTCCCGGCGTGCCGGCCCTCATCCCGGGCGAGCGCATCACCAGGCAGGTGCTAGAATACTTGAATGCCCTTCGAGCGCTCGGCGCCGAGTTCGTCGGCCCCGAAGCCCCCGACCTGGAGACCCTGCAAGTATGCGCGCCCCGCACCGCTCTCACCCCCTGCTGAAGCCCGATCGCCGTTACTTCAAGCTGATCTGCGGGGCGAACCTCACCGACTATCCCCAGCTGCGCTACCTGAGCGCCGTGTACGCGCTGGCCGGCTGCGACCTGATCGACGTGGCGGCCACCCCCGAGGCGGTCGATGCCGCCATGGCCGGCCTCGATGACGCCAGGGCGATCGCCGCGGCCTTCCCGGGGGCCACCGAGCCCGTCGTCATGGTCAGCGTCACCGCCTCGGACGATCCCCACTGCCGGCTCGCCGTCAAGATCGCCGAGCGCTGCTCGTGGGTCTGCCCCCACTGCCGCGACGCTTGCCCGCACGGCGCCATCGACGAGGGGTTCCACATCCTCGCCGACAAGTGCGTCGGCTGCGACCTGTGCGTCAGCGCCTGCCCCTACGAGGCCATCGAGATGGCCCATGTCCCCTTCAACCCCTCCTTGACCCAGCTCTGGGAGAGGGGGGCCCGTGCGCTCGAGCTTCACACGGGCGCCGGCGATCGCGCCGAGCTCGCCACCTGGCAAAAGAGCTGCCAGGAATGGGTCGAGAAGGGCGGCCTCTTCTCGCTCAGCCTCAACGCCGTGCAGATGACGCCCCAGGAGGCCGCCTCGCTCGCCTCGCACCTGGGGGAGTGGTTCCCCCACGACCGGATCGTGATCCAGGCGGACGGCAAGCCCATCAGCGGCACCGCCGGGCGCGAGTCGACCCTGCCTGCGATCGCCTTCTCCGAGGCGCTCTTGGCGACCGGCCTGAGCGACGCGGTCCAGCCCGCGGGCGGCGCCAACGACCAGACGGGGCTGGTTGCGAGCGAGCGTCAGGCCGCGATCGCGGGCGTTGGCATCGGCAGCTACGCGAGGTGTATAATCGCCGGCAAAACCGAGGCGCAGCGGGCCCTGCAACGAAGAGATCCCGGCGCGCCGCTGGATGCCGTGACGCTCGCGGACATCCAGCGCGCCCGCCAGCTCGTCCAGTCGGTGAACCGAAGCGCCCGCGGCTTAGAAGACCAGGAGGCGTAGGATGTCCAAGCAACGCGAGCAGAACATCACCGACAACCTCACCCAGATGTTCGAGATCCTGCCCCCGGCCCTCGCCAGCCACCTCCAGGCCCTGAGCGACCGCGAGCAGCTGGTCGAGGTGGTGATGGACCTGGGGCGCATCCCCGAGGCGCGCCTGCCTCATCACGGGGTGGACCTGGGCGAGGCCCCGGTCACCCGCGAGGACCTGGACCACGTCATCAAGCGGGTGGGCGCCTTCTCGGGCGACAACCGGGCGGGCATCGAGCGCACCCTGCACCGCATCTCGGCCATCCGCAACAGGCAGGGGCTTATCGTGGGCCTCACCTGCCGCGTGGGCCGCTCGGTGCTCGGCACCATCGACATCATGCGCGATCTGGTCGAGAGCGGCCGATCCATCCTGATGCTCGGCCCCCCCGGCGTCGGCAAGACGACCAAGCTGCGCGAGATCGCGCGGGTGCTCTCGACCGACCTCAAGAAGCGCGTGGTCGTCATCGACACCTCCAACGAGATCGCAGGCGACGGCGACATCCCCCACCCGGCCATCGGCCGCGCCCGGCGCATGCAGGTGCCGACCCCGGCGCTGCAGCACGCGGTCATGATCGAGGCCGTCGAGAATCACATGCCCGAGGTCATCGTCATCGACGAGATCGGCACCGAGCAGGAGGCCCTGGCCGCCCGTACCATCGCCGAGCGCGGGGTCCAGCTCATCGGCACCGCCCACGGCAACTCGCTCGAGAACCTCCTGATGAACCCCACCCTCTCGGATCTGGTCGGCGGCATCCACACCGTCACCCTCTCCGACGAGGAGGCCCGCCGCCGCGGCACCACCAAGAGCATCCAGGAGCGCAAGGCGCCGCCCACCTTCGACATCGCCGTCGAGCTCCAGGACCGGGACCGGCTGGCCGTCCACCAGGACGTGGGCGACGTGATCGACCAGATGCTCAGAGGCTACCTGCCGAGCCCCGAGCTGCGTCAGGTGACCAGCGCGGGCAAGGTCGAGATCCAGCAGGCGAAGGTCGAGGACCTCTCGCGCCTGGCGACGGCGCTGACCGGCGAGGTCGGGGCGACCATCCGGATCTACCCCTACGCCGTGAGCCGCTCGCAGCTCGAGCGGGTGGTGAAGAGCCTGCGCATGCCGGTCGAGCTGACCCGAAGCCTGCGCGACGCGGACGCCCTCTTGATCCTCAAGGCCTACGTCAAGAGCGCCAGCCGGGTGCTCTCCGACGCCGAGGAGCGCCAGATCCCGACCTACGTGGTCAAGGCCAACACCATCCCCCAGATCCAGAAGAGCCTGCGCGAGGTCCTTCACCTGGACGTGCAGGTCCTCGAGCGCGGCGACGAGACCGACGCCCTCAAGGAGGCCCGCCAGGCCATCGACCATGCGCTCGCCAGCGGCCAGACCGTCGAGCTGCGCCCGCGCAGCTCGCACCTGCGCAAGCTCCAGCACGAGCTCGCCAGTCGCTACCAGCTCACCACCCAGAGCACCGGCGAGGAGCCGAACCGCCGGGTGATGATCTACCCGGCCGAGCTCTTCGACTGAGAAAGATCCGGCGAGCCGCCCGCTTGACTTTGGCAGGCGGCTCGCTTACGCTTCGTAAGTTATCGCTTACATGAAGTAAGCACATGATCGAGACAAGTGATCGAGAGGTGAACCCCATGACCCCGCCGCCCTCCCTTCTGCCCTCCGAGGCGATCGCCACCCGGGCGCTCAGCGTCCTCGAAGCCGCCGAGCAGCGTCACTCCATCCGCAAGTACCAGCCCGTTCCCGTGCCGCAGGAGCACCTGCGCGAGATGGTTCGCCTGGCGGGGCTCGCCCCCTCGGCCTTCAACGCCCAGCCCTGGCGCTTCGTCGCGGTGCAGGACTCCGCTCTGAAGGCGCAGCTGCACGAGGCGGCGTTCAAGCAGGCGCAGGTGCTCTCGGCGCCGGCGGTGATGGTGCTCTACACCGACATGGAGGACACCCTGGCGACCCTCGACGAGGTCCTTCACCCGGGCCTGCCGGAGGAGCGCAGGGCGGCCACGAAGGCCGGCATCACCTCCTCGTTCGCGGCCAAGAGCGAGGGCGAGCGCGAGGCGTGGGCCGCCGCCCAGGGGCACATCGCGCTGGGTTACCTGGTGCTCGCGGCCCAGTCGCTGGGCTATGCCACCTCGGTGATGGGGGGCTTCGAGCCCGAAAAGGTCAAGCAGCTCCTCGGCCTGCCCGCTCATGTCTCGATCCCTGCCCTGGTGGCCGTCGGGGTGGCGGACGAGGCGGGCTTCCCCACGCATCGCCACGGGCTGGACCGCATCCTGAGCATTCGCTGAGCGGTCCGGCGCGCTTGGGCGAATGGCTTGCCTCCTCGTCGGGTATAGTTCGCTAGAACGACCCTTCGAGGAGGTGCCTCGCATGGCGCGATCCGTTTCCCGCTGCCTCCATGGCCTCGCCCTTGCCGGCTCGCTGCTGGCCGTGACGGCCTGCGCCGAGAATCCTCCCCTTCCCGCGAGTACGCTCTCGAGCGACCCTTTCTCCCAGGTCGGGCGCGGGGCGGCCGCCCTCCAGCAGGCCGCGGGCATGTCGGGGGACGCCACCAGCGCGGGCCTCACGACCGTCGCCCCCCTCACCACGGTCGCGCCGCTCACGACCGTGGCCCCCTACCGGGTCGCGGGCCTGCCCGAGCCCGAGGTCGAGGACGAGGGCCCGTACAGCACCCGCTACGCCTTCACCCAGGTCTTCGAGGGCACGAGCCAGAGTGCTCCCGGTCTCGTTCCGAGCGGCGTCTACCGCAGCGAGCGCCATGCGACCTACACCACCCGCAACGCGGGCGAGGAGACCGTCGAGCAGGGCACGGCGGTGCGCCGCTTCGACCTGTCCCAGCGCACGGCCAGCTTCACCCTCGAGGTCCTCGACGCGCGCAAGGTCACGACCTCCATGCGCCGCTTGCCGGGCGTCTACGGCACCTTCGGCACTCAGACCCTGACGGCGACCGAGGACATCCGCGCCATGACCGTCTATCACCAGCCTGAAGGGGCCGCGAGCACCTCCTTGACCGTGGCTGCGATCGATCGCTACGAGGCGGGCGAGGGGATCGACCTCGCCGCGCGGATCGCAGGCCGGGGGGCGCGCACCGCCCGCGCCATCACCGTGCGAGGGACCCTTCCTGACGCTCAGCCCGTCTACCTCAAGCAGGTCCGGCTTACCACCGCCACCGGCCAGGTGCGCACCTTCGAGGGCGACGTGGCCCTCGGCGGGGCGGGAAAGTTCAAGGTCGCAAGCAAGTTGGAGGCCACCGTGGCCGAGCGCGCGCGCGTCCCGAGCGCCCTTGCCGGGAACGTCACCCTGTCGAGCGAGGACGCAGGCGGCGTCGCGATCTCCGATCTGGTCGTCAAGGACTTCGTCTGTCACCCCGACTTCAGGACCATCGACGTCAAGGGCGAGCTGCGCAACCCGCGCGGCGACAAGACCGGCACCTACGTCGGCCAGATCAACCTGGGCACCGGCAAGTGGCTGGGCAGCTACGAGGTTCTCGGCCAGGGCAAGAAGACCCTGGATCTCACCGGGGTGATGGAGCAGCTCTTCTAATCAAAAGGGCAATCAATAGTCGAACGCCCTCGCGCACACGCGAGGGCGTTCGACTGGGCGTTACTGGGCGGAAGCCGTGGCGGTTTCGACCTTGCTGTAATCCGCGTAGACCTTGACGGCGTTGGGCTTGAGGATGACCTTGCTGCCCGCGCTCACCATCGATTGCTTCGCATTGAAGGCGAACTTCAGGTCCGTCTTGTAGCCCTCCCGGATCTCGAAGCCTTGCTTGATGTAAAGGCGCCCGGAGGGCAGGAAGTACTCGCCGGTCTTCACGGAGGCGCTTGCATCCACCGCGTCGTAGGAGCCGCCACCGGTCAGGCGGATCTGGTCGTACTTGCCCGCTTTCAGGGGATCCTCACCGAACGATACCGAATTGGCCGCCAGCTTGGCCAGGTCGATGGCGTTCGCGTTCTCGACCGGGAGGACGATCCACTTGCCGTCCTCCGCCGTGGCTTCGGTGTCACCGGCATCAGAGGCGTTCACCTCGCTCTGATCCGCCGACGTTCCCGTGATATCGGCAGGCGCTTGCTGCTTCTGCGCATCGGCGAGCTCGCCGGCGTAGTGCAGCTCGATCTTCGTCGGCTTGAAGAGAATGGTGTTGAAGGTCAGCTCGGTCGCCGCGAAGTTGCCCGTGGCAGGCTTGTTGTTGGCCGCATCGTTCGCAGCCTGAACCGTGTACCCCTCGCCGGCGAAGCCGAAGTTCATCGTCCCGGTCGCGCTGCTCTCAGGAGCGCCAGACGTTCCAGGCAGGCTCGTGCATCCAGCGACGATCACGATGGAACCGGCAAGAGTGAGGCCGAAAAGCCGCTTCAACATTGCATCCTCCTTTGAAAGTGGCGCGAATCCCTCGCTGCAACTCTTATAGCATCGCCCAAAAAGCCGAACAACCGCCATTTCCGCGATCGCAGGTACGCCATTTGGCCTATTCGCGGCTCGGGCTGCAAGGTGAGGCGACCTCTGGGGGGCAAAACGAAGGGGGCGGCGCGAAAGCGCCGCCCCCCTTCCCTTGAAAGGGACTACTTGGAAGCCTTGCTGCTCGTAGGAGCGGCGGGCTTTTCGGTTTCGATCTCGACCCGGGTCACCTGGGGTGCGCGGGTGGCGACCGGCTTCGTGCTCGTGGCGAGCGGCATCAGGCGGTTGGTGACGGTCTTGGTGGTTTCCAAGGTCAGGTCCACCTGGTTGCGAAGGGACGCGATGCCCTCCATCGTCATGCGGGTGCTGACGCCGATGAAGTCAGCCTTCTTGCCCTCTTCGGAAATCGTGTTGACGACTTCCTTGGCGGCTTCGAGGCTGCCGTCGGCGACGGCCTTGGCCTTGCCGAAGAAGTCGAGCCCGTTGGGCTCGGCGCTCAGCTTGACGACCTTCTTCGTGTTGTCGATCGCCGTGTCGAGAACGCGGCGGGTCACGCCGACGATATCGACGCGGCTCATCTCTTCCGAGGTGCGATCGACGTACGTCTTCAGGTTGTCGAGGCTCCCGGTGACGAACTTCGTGCTGGACTCCGTGAGATCTTTGACCAAGCTAGCCATTTCAATACCCTCCATCTGGTATGTACTTGTTGATGCGTTGACACCAAGGGTTGGAGAGGTGGGGAGGGTGGCATGCGAGACCGCCTCGCCAAGCGAGGTGAGCGCGCTTCTCATGCGGTCGGCCTGTCCCTTGATCAGATCGACCACCTGAGCTGCAGCCGTGCCGTCGGCCTGGGCGCCGGGGTTGTACCCGACGCCTGCGAACCGGATCGTCTCCGACCAGATCGCGGTTTGGGCGATGTTGCGGGCCGCGTTGAGGTCCGCGTGGGCGTGGTAGCCGCACGCGCACCGGTAGGCGCGGCCGCGCCTGTTGCCCGGTTGAACGACCCCGCAGGCATAGCACCGCTGCGAGGACTCGAAGCCGTTGACCGCCATGACCGGGATCCCGCGAAGCTCGGCTTTGCGGGAGACCAGCCGCTGGATGCGGCGGTAGGCGTCGATCTCGCGGGCGGAACCCGGAGTCGTTTGGGGAGGGAGTAAAGGGGGGGGCGAGGCAAAGGTCTCGAACTTGATGAGGGCACCCTTGTCGCGCGAGGCGAAGGCCACCAGGGCATTGGCGAGGGTGCGATCGGCGTGGACCGTGTAGCGCTCGCGCTTGGCCACGACGTGGCGCAGGGCGCGGCGGTTGCCGCCCGCTTCGAGGCGCTCGATCACCTTGTCGTAGCGCCTCAGGCGGTGCTCGTGGGCCCTGCCCGAGAGGAAGAGGCGGCGGTTGGAGCCGGGGGCCACGGCCACCGCGCGGTGCCTGCGGCCGAGATCGACGCCCACCACCGCGTGGCTCGCGTCAGGCACCGGCACGTCGTTGAGGTAGGTCGCCGCGAAGAACCAGCGCCCGCGCCGCTGGTAAAGGCGCCCCTCCAGGGGGATGCCCGCGTGCATCAGGCGCTGCAGGGCCTCGGTCTGGGCCATGGGCACGAGCACCGGCACGGTGATGGGGTGGCCGAGCACCGGGATGGTGAGCTTCCAGCGCCCCTCGGTGCAGGTGAGCTGCCAGTCCTGGTCGCCGAAGACGACCGGGGCGTAGGGCTTGAACCTGGGAAGGGGCGATCGCTCGGTGCGCGACTTGGCGGCCTTGAGCTGGCCCTGGATCATGCGGGTCAGGGGGTGGTCGAGGCCCGAGGGGAAGAGGCGCTCGATGGCCTCGAAGGCGCCGCGTTCCAGAAGCTCGAAGGCGCTGCGGGCCAGGGCGGGGGTCGGCGAGACCGTCTCCATCGCATCCAGCGATCCCCGGACCATGGCGACGGCCAGCTCGTTGGCGATCCGGTTGAACTCGACCTGCATCTGCCGGAACGCCTGCTGCTTGGCAAGCGTCGGGGCGTGCAGTTCGAGGGTGATCGTCCGGGCCACCGAGGGATCCTCACGCAACCGAGGGGGCGTCGCTCCGATTATAGCACCCTCGCTCGGGTTCTTGCGTCACGTTCGTTCTCAAGTCATGGCCGCCGGGTGTTATGATCGTCGGCATGATGCGCGTGATCGGCCTGATGTCAGGCACCTCCCTCGACGGCGTGGACGTCTGCATGGTCCGCTTCTCCTCGGTGGCGGGCCGCGTCCTCTTCGAGGTCGAGGCCTTCGAGACCTACCCCCTCCCCGAGGCCCTCGTGGCCCGGGTGCTTGCGCAGATGCGCCCCGAGACCAGCCGGGTCGACGCCCTGTGCGCCCTCGACGCCGAGCTCGGCGCCTTCTTCGCGGACGCCGTCCTGCGCCTGCTTTTCGAGACGGGCGTCGCGCCCGAGGCGGTGGACCTCGTCGGCTCGCACGGTCAGACGATCTACCACCTGCCCCACGGGCCCCACCCCTCGACCATGCAGCTCGGCGACGGCTCGTTCATCGCCGTGCGCACGGGCATCACCACCATCAGCGACTTCCGGATGGCCGACATGGCAGCGCTCGGCCAGGGCGCGCCCCTGGTGCCCTACGCGGACCGGACGCTGTTCGCGAGAAGCGATCGTGCGATCGCCCTGCTCAACCTGGGCGGCATCGCCAACGTGACCCTGATGAGTCCCGGCGGCGATCGCCTCATGGCCTTCGACACGGGCCCCGCCAACATGGTCGTCGATCGCTTCGTCCAGCGCATGACCGGAGGCGCCCAGCGCTACGACGCCGAGGGCCGGATCGCACGCTCTGGCCGGGTCCGCCCCGGGCTGCTCGACCACTGGCTGCAGCACCCCTTCTTCCTGCGCCAGCCCCCCAGGTCCACCGGGCGCGAGGACTTCGGCCACGCCTACGCCGACGCGCGCTACGACGAGGGCTTGGCCGCGGGGGTGAGCGCGCCCGATCTGGTGACGACGGCCACCGCCCTCACCGCCCACAGCGTGGCCCAGGCCCTGCGCGCCTTCGCCCCGCCCTCCCTGCGGCCCGCCGAGATCCTCGTGAGCGGAGGCGGCGCGCGCAACCCCGTCATGATGGGCTTCCTCGAAGAGGCCCTTTCCCCGGTGAGCGTCGTGCCGCTCGATTCGCGTGGCGTCTCGGGCGACGCCAAGGAGGCCCTCGCCTTCGCCCTCTTCGCCTACCAGGCAGCCAGAGGCCTCTTCAACCATGCCCCCGACGCCACCGGAGCGAACGCCCCTCTGGTCCTCGGCAAGATCGCCCCCGGCCGCAACTTCGCGGGCGTCAGGCTTCGAGCCGCGTCGGCACCCGAAGCCGGCACCGAGAGCCCCAACCCCCTGAGCCGGGACCTGGACCTCATGGCCATCCCCGAGATCCTGGAGGTCATGAACCGGGAGGACGAGCGCTGCATCGAGGCGATCGCCGCTGCCCTGCCCCAGCTCTCGACGCTCGTCGAGCGAGTGGAAGGCGCGCTTGCTCAGGGAGGCCGCTTGTTCTACGTGGGGGCCGGCACCAGCGGGCGCCTGGGGGTACTGGACGCCTCCGAGTGCCCGCCGACCTTCTCGACCGAGCCCGAGCGGGTTCAGGGCCTCATCGCCGGCGGCGACTTCGCCCTGCGCAACGCGGTCGAAGGGGCCGAGGACGACCGCGAGGCCGGCGCCAGGGATCTCGCGAGCCGCGGCCTGAACGCCCTGGACGTGGTGGTGGGGATCGCCGCGAGCGGCCGCACCCCCTACGTCCACGGCGCGCTGGCCTACGCGCGCGAGCAGGGTGCGGGCACGGGCCTCATCGCCTGCAATCGCCTCGCGGAGCGCCCTTCGTACGTCGACGAGCTGGTGGAGCTGCCGGTGGGGCCCGAAGTGCTGGCCGGCTCGACCCGCCTCAAGGCAGGGACCGTCACCAAGCTCGCCCTCAACATGGTCTCGACGGCCGCCATGGTGCGACTCGGCAAGGTCTACGGCAACCGCATGGTCGATGTCCGGGTCTCCAACGCCAAGCTCACCCGCCGGGCCCTCGGCCTGGTGCAGGAGCTGGGGCGGGTGAGCGCCGCGCGGGCCGAGGTCCTCCTCGAAGCAGCCGGCGGCCAGGTCAAGACCGCGGTCGTGATGGCCCGTGCGGGGCTGGGGGCATCCGAAGCCCGCGCGCGCCTCGAGGACGCAAGAGGTCGGCTGCGCGCCGTTATTGGCGATCCGCTCGCCTGAGGGCCTCGTCCGGTCGTCACCCTCTGATCCTTCTCACCAGCGGGCGCGCGATTCGCACCCTCGGAGGTTCCCGGATGAAAAGAATCGGCGCCATTTTGCTTGCCATGCTGCCGGCAACGCCTGCTTACGCGAGCGCGGTCACCGGCTACGGCGCCTCCGACGGCATCGGTGCGGTGCCCCTCACGAGGGGCACCGCCCTTCTCGATTGCCGCATCAACTTCGTCAGCCCCAACTCCCTGGCCGTGCCGGTCGTCAGCGTGGTCACGTGCCTCGCTGAGGGCCTCGAGTTCGGCGTCGGCACCGGCCTGAATGTCTCGGACCTCGGTGCGACGAACCGGACTTCGCTCGAGTCGGTCTACCCGTGGCTAAAAGCGTCGCTCCCACTTGGCAGGGATTCCCTGAAGACCGGGGTGGCGCTCGGCACCCTCATCCCGGGCATCAACTCCACCAGCGAAGCCCTGCCGGGAGTGACGGGCCTGGTGGACTGGGGCTGCGGCCCGGTGACGAGCGGCGTCAATTTCGGCTACGCCAAGGGGCTCTCGAGCGGGACCAACCTCGCGGCGGGCAACCTCAACTTCACCCTGCCCATGGACGGCCTGAGCCTCTACGAGGAGCAGTTCGTCAACTACCCGATCGGCGGCTTCGCCAACGGCGGCATCCGTGTCAGCCTGAATTTCCCGGTCTCGAAGCGCCTGACGTTCGACGTCTCGCCCGCCGTCCTCTGGGCTAACGGCGCCGCCGGCACCATCTGGTCGTTCAATCCCAATCTCGGCTTCGCGCTGAGCTTCTGATCGGGCCTCGCGCAAGTGGGAACCGCCCCAGCCGAACCATCCGGAGTCTTGCCGCGGTGGGCAATGCCCGGCGGGTCCGGGACGATCGGCCTTGAGACCCCTTGACGTTTGGTCGGTTCTATTGCGTCATGGTGGCATGCAGCATCAAGCCATGACCCAAGCGCAAGCCCAGTACTTCATCGAGACTGCCTGCTGCCCGGCATGCCAGTTCGAGCGCCTCAAGCGCGGCATCAACCTCAAGGAGGGCTGGTGGCTGTGCGGGACCTGCGAGATCTGGTGGAGTCCAGCGAACGGCGGCTAAAAGCGAGCGTTGTACTCGATGGCCCCGCCGCTCTGGCCGGTCTTGCTGTCGTGGAAGGCGCGGGCCGTGAGACTCGAATCCTTGTTGATGCGGTAGTCCACCCCGAGGCTCGTCTCGAGGCCCTTGTCCTGGAAGCGGTAGCGCTCCTCGGCGAAGGCGGTCAGGTCGCCTTCGGGCGAAGTGTAGTCGAGCCGCAGCCCCGCAGCATGCGGGCGCACGACGGACTTGTCGCCGGTCAGCTCCGCGTCGAAGCGGCCTCTCACCTTCAGGGTGTCGCTCTCGAACAGGGTGCCGCTCGCCGCGTTGAACGAGATGGGCTTGCCCGTGCGACCCGCCCGGTCATGGAGATAGTAAGCGGCTCCCGCCACGGCGACTGAGGCGAGGGCCCCCACCAGGACCGGATCTTCCTCGAACTTCGCCTTGAGGGCGTCCTTGGCGATGTCCGTGACGTCTTTTCCGTCCTTGAGGATCCGGTCGAAGCCGAGCTGGCCGCTGCCGTCGATCTTGAGCTGCACCTCGTAGCCGCCGCCGGCCACCCAGAAGGCCATCTCCCGCAGGGCGACGTCGCGCTCGCCGGTCACCGGGTTCACCCCGATGGGCGGCAGCGGCGCGTAGCGCTGGCCGGGCGAGACCGTGTACTCCCTCCCGCCACCGGAGAGGTCGGCGAAACGGACGTGCTCGATGCTGAGCGGGGGGCGCTTGAAGGGGGCCGAGCCCCCGATATCGGGGAGACCATCGACGAGCGAGGCCTGCGTGCGCTCCACGCCCGGGACCAGGGCGAGCTTGACGATCTCATCGGCGATCGCATCGCCTGCGTTCGCCTCGCTCGCGGCGCGCGAGGAAAGCGCCAGCGCATCGCTAGTCAGCGCGAGCGTTTCGGGCTGGGGGGCGGGGGCTTCCGTCTTTGCCCGCGGGCGCGCAGCGGAGACGGATGGCGAGTTGCTGGCGTTGTTGACGGCTTTCCCCATGGCTTCCCCCTGTCGGCGAAAAACGAGCGTAGGTTCTATATGCCCGAAAGGAGCCTTCATCTGACCTCCCGGCTCGCTTGAGATCGGGCGCGAGCGGAAAGGAGCGTGGGGGCTAAGCAGATCGATGTGAAACGAAGCGTTCGCTTGTTTCCCCGCCCCACCGGGGGGCGGGGAGGACCAGGCAGACGTTCGATTCAGGCAAGATATGCTCAGTCCTTGAGGCTACCGGCGAGCATCCCTTGGATGAAGTAGCGCTGCCCCGCGAGGAAGACCCCGATGGCAGGCAGGATCGCGAGCGTGGTGGCCGCCATCAGGGTGCCCCAGTCGGTGATCTCCCGGAACGAGGCGCGGTAGGCGGCAAGTCCCACCGGCAGGGTCCGCATGGCGTCCGAGTTGGTCACGACCAGCGGCCAGAAGAACGAGTTCCAGCTGGCGATGAACGCGAAGATGGCAAGCGTCGCGATCGCGGGCACCGCCGTCGGGAAGGCGATCCGCCAGAAGGTGCCCCACGGCGTGCAGCCGTCCAGCTTCGCGGCCTCCTCGAGCTCGGCCGGGAAACTCAGGAACCACTGGCGCAAGAGGAAGACCCCGAAGGCCCCGAACAGCCCCGGCACGATGAGGGCCCAGTAGGTGTTCACCCACCCCAGCCGGCACATCAGCCCGAAGAGGGGCACCACGTTGACCTGCGGCGGCACCATCATGGTCGCGAGGAACACGAGGAACAGGGCGTCGCGCCCCCTGAAGTTCAGGCGCGCGAAGGCGTAGGCCGCCATGGCGCCGGTGACGACCTGCCCCAGGACCGTGGTGACCGAGACGAGCGCGCTGTTCAGGAAGTACCGCCACAGGGGGGTGGCGGTGAGGGCCCTGGCGTAGTTCTCCCAGGCGACGGGGGCGGGCCACAGGCGCGGCGGGTAGGCCATGGCCTGGGCGTTCGTCATCAGCGAGGTCGCGACCATCAGGACGAAGGGCAGGGCCATTGAGGCCGCTCCCGCGAACAGGACCAAGTAAGCAAGTGTTTTCTTCATTCGTACACCACCCAGCGCTTGCGCAGCCCCCACTGGACCAGCGTGATGGCGAGGATCACGGCGAAGAGGACGTAGGCGATCGCCGACGCCTTGCCCATGTTGAAGTAGGTGAAGGCGTTCTGGTAGAGCCAGTAGACGATGACGTTCGTCTGGTTCATGGGGCCGCCGCCCGTGAGCATGTACACCGCGTCGAAGGCCTGGAAGGCGTTGATCAAGGACACGGTGGTCACCAGGAAGACCGTCGGCGACAAGAGCGGCAGGGTGATCCCGAAGAAGCGCTGGGGCGCCGAGGCCCCGTCGAGCATGGCGGCCTCCTCGTAGTGGCCGGGGATGGCCTGCAACCCCGCGAGGAACAGCATCATCGTGTAGCCGAGGCCCTTCCAGACCGTGACCAGCACGATCGAGGGCATCGCCCAGCGCGGGTCCGAGAGCCAGTAGACCGGGGCCAGGCCGAAGGCCTTGAGCGCCAGGTTCAGGGCCCCGAAGCGCGGATCGAACAGCCAGCCCCAGACGATCGCGATCGCCACCATCGAGGTGATGTAGGGCAAGAAGTAGGCCGTCCGCAGCAGGCCACGCCCCCTCAGCTTCCGGTTGAGCGCCACCGCGAGCAAGAGGCCGAGCGCCACGTCCAGGGTCACCGTCAGGCCCACGAAGCCGAGGGTCTGCCCCATGACCCGGTAGAAGCGGCTGTCCGCGAAGAGGTCCGCGTAGTTCGCAAGCCCCACGAAGCGCGGCGTCCCGAGCAGGTTCCAGCGCGTGAGGCTCAGCCAGAACGACCCTATGACCGGCAAGAGGTTGAACACGGCGATCCCGACGACGCTGGGCAGCAAGAACAGCCAGGCCCAGCCCGCGTCCGGCCCAAGTAGGCGCTGCACCGTTCGTTTCGCGCTCACGGCTGCCCCAGCAATTCGTCGATGCGCGCTGCTGCGCGCTTCAGGACGGGGGCTGCGGCCTCTCGCCCCGCCCACAGCGGCTCCAGCTGCTGGTCGAGCTCGTTCGAGACCTCGTTCCAGTTCGGCGGCGTGCGCATGGGGCGGCCGGTCTCGATCGCGTCCACGAAGGCCCGCGCCCCCTTCGGGGCCTGGGCGGCGTCAAGGAAGCGGGGGCTCTCGGCCACGTCCCGGCGCGCGGGCACGATCAGGCCGCCCCCGGCGAAGGTCTCGCTCGCCCTGCGCGAGGCGAGGAACTTCACCAGCTCCCAGGCCGCTTGGGGGTGGCGGCTTTCGCGGGCGATCGCCCACCCCGACGCGTCCACGTCCACCACCGAGCCGGCCTTGCCCCGCGGGAAGGGGAGCACGTCCCAACCGAACGTCAGGTTCTTGCGGAAGCCGGGCACGCTCCAGCGGCCGCTGACGAACATGGCGAGCTTGCCCTGGGCGAAGAGCTGGGCCATGGGGGCGTTGCCCGTCTGGGTCTCGTTCGGCGCCGCATGGGGCGCGCGCTGCGTGTCGGCGTAGGCCTGCAAGGCCGCGATCGCCTCGGGAGAGGCCAGGGTGCTGCGCGAGAGGTCCGCGCTGAACATGTCGCCTCCGGCGCTCCAGACGTACGGCATCCAGAACAAGGGGCGCTTGTCGAACGAGATCCCGAAGGTATCGAGCGCGCCGTCAGCGTCCGTGTCGCGGGTGAGGCTCCGGGCGAGTCGGCGCATCTCGTCGAGGGTCCAGCTCGGCTTGGGCAGCGAATGCCCCGCCTCCGCGAGGCGATCGGTGTTGACGTAGACCACCAGGTTCGAGAGGTCGCGTGGGATGGCGTGGAGCTTGCCCCGGTAGCGCATGGCGTCGAGCGCCTGCGCGAAGAAGTCCGAGGCCGCAAGATCCGCGTCCTTCGCGAGCAGCGGCCCCAGGTCCGCCAGGGCGTCCGACGAGGCGTAGGCGGGCAAGTTCCAGTTGTTGAGGAAGACCACGTCGGGCATCTGGCCGCTTGCGACCATCACCGGCAGCTTCTGGAAGTAGCCGTCCGGGACGTGGACCAGCTCGACCGGCGTCTCGGGGTGCGTCCGCTCGAACTCGGCGATCAAGGGCTTGAGCAGCGCCACCTCGTCCACGCTGCCCCAGGTGGCGAACCGGATGGCCCTCTCGTCCGGGGGCATGCATCCGGCCGCGAGCAGCGCGAGCCCGAGCGCCAGGCAGCGATGAAGGCGCGCCACTACACCCCCAGCGCCACCGGGAGGCGGCCTGGCATCGGGATCTCGCCGGCAACGCCCGAAAGCGCGGCCTGCTGGGATGCGGGATGGTCGGAGTAGGCGCAGACGAAGGCCGCCGCGCCGGGCAGCTGGTTCGCGAGGTAGGGGTTCGAGAAGCTGAGCGCGACCACCGCATGCCCCGCCCCCGCGAGGCGCTCGAGGAAGGCCGCGTGCGCGGGGGCGAGATCGATGCGCTCCTTCCAGGCCTTGATGGTGCTGAAGACGGCGCACAGCACCGGCTGGCCGGGGTTCAGGCGCGAGGCGATCGCCTCGAAGTCCGCGTCGGTGCTCTCGCGCTTCAGCACCCGGGGCGCCGGCAGAGCGCGCGCCGAGAGCGCCGACACCCAGGGGGCGAAGGCCTCGGCGTCATCGTCGTCGTCGATGACCAGGTGAAAGGCCAGGCCAGGGTCGAGCGGCAAGGCTCCGGTTCGCGCCTGGAGCACGCTCAGCGCCCCCTCGGCGACTTCGCGCGCCAGGGCCTGCGCCTCGTGGCGAAGGGTCGCCGGGTCCACGCCGGGAATCATCGCGATCACGCGCTCTTTCAGCGCGAAGACCCTTGCAAGTGAGCGATCGATCCGGGCCTCGTCGAGCTCTCCTGTCTCGATGGCCCCGAGCACCGCCGAGAGGGCCCGCTTGGGGTCGGGCGGCATCAAGAGCACGTCGCAGCCGGCCTTCAGGGCCTCGACCGCGGCCTCCTCCGGACCGAAGGCGCCGGTCACCCCGCCCATGATGAGGGCGTCCGAGACGACGAGGCCCTCGTAAGCCAGGGTGCCGCGCAGACCGCCCTGCAGGATCGGCGCCGAGAGGGTGGCCGGGCGACCCGAGGGATCCAGGGCCGGCACCGCCACGTGCGCCGACATGACGCTCCCCACTCCGGCTGCGATCGCCGCCTCGAAGGGGACCCACTCCAGGGCCGAAAGGCGCGCGGGGCTGGCGCATACCGTCGCAAGGCGGCTGTGCGAGTCGTCGGAGGTGTCGCCGTGGCCGGGGAAGTGCTTGGCGCATGCGATCGCGCCGTTCTCCTCGCAGCCCCTCACGAAGGCCGCGACGAAGGCCGCCACCCGCGAAGGGTCGCCGCCGAAGCTGCGCACGTTGATGATCGGGTTGTCGGGGTTGCTGTTCACGTCGGCCACCGGCGCGAGCACCCAGTTGACCCCGGCGTTCCGGGCCTCCAGCGCCGTCAGGCGGCCGAGGCGACGGGCGAGGTCGGGATCGCCCGTGGCCCCGAAGGCCATGGCGTGAGGGAAGCGCGAGCCCTCGTCGAAGTGCTGGCCCGCCCCCATCTCGAGGTCGGCTGCCACGAGCAGGGGAATGGGCGCCGCGGCGCGCAACCGGTCCAGGAGGGCACGGTCGTCGCGTCGCTTGTCGAAGATGAAGCCGCCCCAGGCGTGGGCCTCGAGGTCGTCACACGCCCTCTCGCACGCCTCGGCATCCGACGAGGGAAGGGCCAGGCAGAAGAGCTGGGCGACCTTGACGGCGAGCGGCAGGTCGCCGAGCGCCGGGAGGCTCACGCGAGCAGCTCGTCCGTGGAGAGCGATCGCTGCAGCTCCAGGGCCTCCTCCACCACGTCGGGGGTGCAGAAGTCGAGGCGCACCAGGATCTCGCCCAGCTGGCCGCCGTGGCGGCGCTGCTCGTCGAGGGCGTCCAGCAACTGCAGGTAGCGCAGCTCGCCGTTGGAGACGAGCAGCTCGCCCAGCCGGATCTGGATCTTGTACTCGCGCAGGCAAGGGATGAGCTGGTCGAAAGGAAGGCAACCGAGCTCGACCATGATCTCGCCGATGCGCAGGTGACGCATCTTGGTCTCCTGGAGGGCGAGGCCCGCTCGTAGTTGCTCCGAGGTGATGAGGGACTTCGAAATCAGGAAGTCGCCAAAGAACCCGGCTTGAATCTCTTCAATGAAGGCTTCTTTCTGCGTGGTCAACGTGTTCCCCCTTCACCGCGCCTCACGGCACCATGCCCCGCATGGGGCACGCCATTCTCCGAGCAAGAGTATACCCAATCGGTGGCTCGGACAAATCATCCCGGCGGGTTTCGGTCTAAAATGAGCATCGAGACGAGGGGGCACGACGAGGGGAGAAGCAGATGCTTGCAGGGTCAAAGGCGAGATTTGGAGCGGCGATCGCGGGGGCCATCCTCATGCTCAACGGGTGCAGCGCGGGCTATCTTCTCAAGCAAGGCTATGGCCAGGCCTCCTTGCTCTTCCAGCGCGAATCCATGGCCGCCGCGCGCACCGACTCGCGCCTGAGCGACGAAGAGCGGCAGCGACTCGACGTGGTGAGCCAAGCGAAGGCCTACGCCATCCGGGCCATCGGCCTCAAGCAGAGCGGAAGCTACGACCAGGTGATCGTGCTCGATCGCTCGGCCGTCACCTACGTGGTCGCGGGGGCCCCCAAGGACAAGCTCGAGCCCTACCTCTGGCACTTCCCCGTGGTCGGGGCGGTGCCCTACAAGGGCTTCTTCGATCGCGCCGAGGCGATCGCGGAGAAGGAGGGGCTCGAGGCCAAGGGGTTCGACGCGTACCTGCGCGGCGTCGCCGCCTTCAGCCTGCTCGGCTGGATCCCCGACCCGCTCTACTCGCCCCTCTTGAAGTACGAGGCGCCGGTGCTCGCCAACACCATCATCCACGAGCTGACGCACGGGACGGTCTTCCTGAAGGGGGAAGCGAGCTTCAACGAGGGGTTCGCCACCTTCGTGGGAAACCAGGGAGGAATCGGCTTCATGCGCGAGCGCTACGGCGCCGATTCGGCGGAGGCCCGCTACGCGGAGGGCATGGTCAGGGACGAGCGAAAATTCACGGCCTTCCTGCAGACGCTCGGCGCTCGGCTGCGCGAGCTCTACGCCTCGTCGCGCACGCCGGCAGAGAAGCTCGCCGAGCGCGAGAAGGTCTTCGCCGAGGCCCGGGCCCAGTTCGCCTTGATCCCCTTCGAGACCGATCACAATGCCTGGTTCGGGAAGGCGACGCTCAACAACGCCTTCCTCATGACCCTCTTGACCTACCAGTCCAACGCGGATCGCTTCGAGAAGGTGTACGAGCGCCTGGGGCGGGACTTGCCGGCCATGGTGCAATTTTTTCGGGACCGGGTCGCCAAGCAACCCGATCCCGAGGCCTACCTGGATCGCTGGCTGAAGTCCTAGAAAACCGAAGGGACGGCCGATCCGACCTGGATCTCGCTGGTCGCGATGAAGAAGACATCCGAGTGAGGAGCCACCGAGACCATGCTCAGGTCCTCGTCCAGGACATCGACCATGACGTTGCATCCCGCGCAGGAGAACTCCTCACCACTGACGGTGTCGGCCTTGAGGGGCCGGTGGCAGAAGGGGCAGCTGAAAGCGGTCTTGATCATGGATTCATCCTCCTGGAGGGTATCTTCCCGGTTCACTTCATATTTAAACACAAACCTTTGTAAACTTGCCTGCTTGTGAATCCTGCTCGTTGTGGGTAAAAGCGGCTCAACGCAACGGTTTGGAGCCGTGAAAAGATTCGAAATATTTCTTTACAAACCCTTGCTTCTGTCTTGCGCGCTGCGCACTTATCGTAAGAACGATGGAGATTTAACAAGGGCTTGATACTATTCGACAACCCTTAACACGCCTGCGACCATAACAAGCGAAGAGGAAAGGAGCGTCTGCATGGGAAACACCAGCATTTCCTCGGGAGGCATCAACGCCATCTTCGCCGAGGCGGTCATCGGCCGTAAGACCGAAGAGATGGAGCCCGTCGCCAAGCCCATCGAGGCGATCGCCGCCGGTGCCATCGAGGATCGCTCGGCCCCGGCCGTGCCGGACCACAAGGACATCGTGCCGATCGGCCAAGACAGCAACCTCAAGCTCGGCAGCCTCTCCGCGCCCGCCCCGGCCTCCAACGACACCAAGCAGGGCGGCTGGCTCGACACGCTGCTCGGCGGCGCGCCGGCTCCGAACGTCGATTCCGACTTGCTCGCGCAGATCTACCGCAAGCGCGATGCGGCCCTCAAGGGCGAGGTCGATACCTCGCCCATCACCGCCAACAAGGCAGCCCCCCGCCAGAACGACAACTGGAAGAGCAGCGGCCTCTATGGCCCGGGCGCGAAGGGCAGCGACAGGCAGCGCGCGATCCCCGGCTACAAGATGGACGCCCTCGAGGCGGAGTTCGGCAAATTCCACGGCATCGGGCGCAACACCAATCCTCGCAACGCGGCGGGCCCCTTTGGCGGCATGCACCTGAGCGAAGCCTACGACAAGCTCTGCGCGGGCGACATCGCGGGCGCCAAGCAGTGCTACCAGACCGCCTCGAAGACCGTCTCGCCCATCATGCTCGATCTCAACGGCGACGGAAAGCTCGGGACCACCGGCGTCTCGACCGCCAAGGAGCGCATGACCGGCGAGATCGGCAAGACCGTCCAGTTCGACATCGACGGCGACGGCACCAAGGACAACATCGAGTGGATGAAGGGCGACGGCGACGGGATGCTCGTCGATGACTCGGACGGCGGCGCGACCAAGGCCCTCAACACGGACGGCGAGATCGACGGCACCCGGCTCTTCGGGGATCAAGGCGGCAAGTTCGACAACGGCTATGAGAAGCTGAAGCGCTTCGACAAGGACGGGGACGGCAAGCTGACCGGAGCCGAGCTGAACGGCCTCAAGGTCTGGGTGGACGACGGGGATGCCCGTCTCGGCCAGGGCGAGCTTAAGAGCCTGCGGGATCTGGGCATCACGGAGATCTCGGTGGTCATGAAGCTGCAGCAGAACGAGCGAGGCGAAGACCTCATGCGCTCGAGCTTCACCCAGAATGGCCAGTCCAAGGTGACCGAGGACGTCTGGTTCGCCGACGCCTCGAAAGGATAATCGACGCCTCGACGAGGCAGGCGCCCCTCATCGGAGCGATTAAGGAGCAAGGCAATGGGCAACACGAGCATCTCTTCCGGCGGCATCTCCGCCATCGTCGCCGGAGCCGTCATCGGACGAAAGACCGATGAGATGGAGCCCGTCGCCAAGCCCCTGGAGGCCATCGTCGCCGACGGCATCCA